>DAIQNC010000210.1:0-6924 GCA_036788655.1 Ktedonobacteraceae bacterium | reverse complement strand
GTATTCGGCGTTCGCGCTGGTATGCTCATTGGCGGGCTGGAGGTGGTAGACGATGGTGCCAGCAATACTCAGACCACCGAAATGAATCACGTTCGGATTAGAAACGCCATGAATGAGGTCGGACTTGGCGATAACGAAAATCTGGGAGCCGTTGAAGCCACCAGTACCGAAGTTCTGGAACTCGTTGGGCAGCAGATAGACGTTGTACTGGTCTACGCCGAGAATGGTGTAGTCGGGCAGACATGGGCAACCTGCGTTGTTGGCATCGGTTGTATCAATCTGGTAGATATTCCAGGCAGTCGTCGGGTTGCCGGAGGTATTAACTGCCAGATCAATATGTGATGAAACAGGAGCACCATTTGAGATAACCTCTACCAACACTTCGGCGAACCATGTGTGCGTCGAGGCATCGAAGTAGACGCGAGGATCGCTGACGAGGTTGTTGAGGATGTCTTCATTGAAGAAGCCACCAGCAACACCTGGGAGACCGAGTGGGAAAGGTCCGGCAGCAATGCTACCATTGGACTTGTAGATGGCTCCGGTCAGGTTGACGAAGTTGACAACATAGCCATTGCCTGCACCCATGCCTTCGTCAGGTGGCTCAAGATCGTAGCCGCCTGTTGCATTGGAGTTGTCGATAGCATCGACGCCGTTGAAGTTGTGCAGCAAGCTACCGGCGTCAACAGACGTGTTGGCGACACCGGGGCGGCCTACGATAGCAGTGGTAACGCCACCACTCTTTGGACGACCGCGCATGGGCATCACTTTGTGTGTCGTGCTAGCAACGTTGCTTTTTGCGAGAGAGGCAGAATTGACGGAACTCGTCAACTTTGCTTTGCCCAACGTTCCCTTAAACGACGTTGTGGCATTGGCGGCATGAGCCGCACTCTTATTTCCTACGAAGCCATAGAAGGCGAATGCGCCAACCAGGAGCAGGAGAGCTGCGAGCGAAATAGTCACGCTCACCTTTGAACGAGAAGAGAAGCGCATGAAGATGTGGCCTCACTTTCAAACTAGAACAGTAGAAAAAAGCAGGTCAAAATACCCTTTTTTTGAATGAGGGCGTCTGATGCACCCCTACATCAGACCTCGCACCATATCATGTGGCATTTACCTATAATTAGATATACATATATGGATAGATGCTATACATTTGTCTACCCCACCCTCTCTAGCATACAAAACTCCCCAGGTGATTTGCTGACTGAAAGAGGTCATGAACAGTGCTACGGTAAATTTTACCTGATAATAGTGTCCCTGATTAAGTCGAGACCCGTTGAGATTTGGTTAACGTGTGGTTGCTGAAATGCCATAATGGTAAAGAAAAAGTTTAACAGTTACACAATTTCTATAAAAAAGTGAGAGAGGTTATCTCGATGTAGTCTAAATGTCTTACATGGCAATGCTGGCTTGACACCAGTGAAGTGACTGGTGTATCATCCACAATTGGAGATGAATCATTCCAACATTACGGTACTTATATGTATGGGCGATTGCTGAAACTGGTAGACAGGGCAGACTTAGGATCTGTTGGCTAATCACCGTGAGAGTTCGAGTCTCTCATCGCCCATTCACTCTCGCTCTTGTCCGCATAATTATCATATATATCAATAGAGAAAGATGTAGAACGTCGGCGTGGAAATGTATAGCACGTCAGACAGTGGAGGAACTGTGAAGGTTTCGGTTGAAAAATTGCCAAGTAGTGAGGCTGTTCTCGATGTCGAGTTATCCTGGGAAGAACTGGAGAAGGCCTCTGATAAGGCATATCGCAAATTAGTTAAGCAAGTAGATATTCAAGGCTTTCGCCGGGGCAAAGCTCCACGTTCTCTGCTGGAGCGCAGACTGGGCAAAGAAGCTATCTATCAAGAGGGTCTCGATGACCTCATCACAGAGACCTACAGAGATGCTGTGCGCGAACATGCTCTGACACCTATCGCGCAACCTACACTCGATGCTCCTGTCTTCGAGATGGGTCAATCCTATCATTTCAGTCTTACTGTCCCCATCGTTGTCCCTGCCGTCCTCGGCGACTACAAGTCGCTGCACTTCGAGCGACCAGAGGCTACCGTCACGACGGAAGAGGTGGAGAAGGAGATTGAGAATCAGCAGAGCCGTCAGGCAGAGTGGACGGTGGTGGAGCGACCCGCGAACTACGGAGACCGCGTGACCGTTGACCTCAAATTGACCTCTGGCGACCAGAGCATCTCCGACCTCAAAGATAATCCCTTCGAGTTGACGGATGACCGCACGGGCATCTTCACAGGGATGGATGAGCAGGTTGTCGGAATGCAAGCAGGTGAGCAGAAGACCTTCTCGACTACTATTCCCGACACCTATAGCAACGAGAAGCTGCGTGGTCAACAGGCCGATTATGATATCACCGTTCATAAAGTCGAGGAAAAGCATGTGCCGGAACTCGACGATGCCTTTGCCGAGAAGATGAGCAACGGGCAGTACACCTCAATGGAAGACCTGCGAAAGGGTCTTAGCGATAACATTCTTGAAAACAAGAAGCGCACCAACCGCGACGAACTACGCGAGCAGGTTGTGAATGCGGTCATCGAGCAGTCGCAAATCACCATACATCCCGCGCTCATCGACGAAGAGGCAGAAGAGATGCTGCACCAGATGTCGCACATGCTGGAAGAGCAAGGACTTTCGATGGAGCAATACTTCCGCATGACCCGAAAATCGCGTGAGGACTATCTGAACGATGTGCGACCCGATGCTGAGGCTCGCGTCAAGCGTCAACTCGTTCTCAACGAGGTGATTGTTGCGGAAAAGGTCAATGTCGAGCCGCAGGAAATCGAAGAATTGTTCACTGCGTATGAGCAGATGGGTCAGCCTCTGGCTCGTACCGAAAACACGATTCGCGCCCTCATCACCAGTCTCCAGCGTGAGAAGGCTGTGACGCGCCTCATCGAGTTGACCACCGACCCCGATCCCGATGCGGAGCAGGACGAGGAACTGGACGAAGAGATGAGCGAGGAAAATGCGCTGGCAGCCGCACTCGTCAGTGAGGGACTTTCAGAGGACGAGGAAGTCGCCACTGAAGTTCTCAATGAAGAGCTTTCAACTGAAGCTGTTGACTCTGCAATGAACGAGATAGGGGAAACGGCGGACGCTGCTGAAGCAAATGCTGTGAACGAGCCAACAAACCAGGAAACTCAAGGGAATGAGGAGTCCACAACACCTCAACCCGACGTGCCAACGACGGATCAAGAGTAAGACACTTAAAGGGAAAAGGTGAACAACGTGGCAAACTCAAAGAATGTGCGAACAACGTACCGTTGCTCGTTCTGCGGAAAAAGCCAGGACCAGGTTCAGCGACTCATCGCTGGCCCTGGTGGTGTCTATATTTGTGACGAATGCATTGACCTGTGCCGTGAAATCATCGACGAGGAGCAGGCTACCGTCGCAAAGCCGCGCTATCAGGCTGGTAAGGTTCCCACGCCGAAGAAGATTTACGAACAACTGAGCCAGTACGTCATCGGGCAGGAACGCGCCAAGAAGACGCTCTCGGTTGCCGTCTACAATCACTACAAGCGCATTGGTGTGGGTATGCAGATCGACGAAGTGGAGTTGGGGAAAAGCAACATTCTGATGATTGGCCCGACAGGGTGCGGCAAGACACTCCTTGCTCAGACGCTGGCGAAGATACTGGACGTGCCGTTCTGTATCGCAGACGCTACAGCATTGACCGAAGCTGGCTATGTAGGTGAGGATGTCGAGAACATTCTGCTTCGCCTCATTCAGACCGCCGATTTCGACGTGGCACGTGCCGAACGCGGCATTGTCTACATCGACGAAATCGACAAAATTGCGCGTAAGTCCGATAACCCCTCGATTACACGCGATGTCTCCGGTGAGGGTGTGCAACAGGCACTTCTCAAAATTATCGAAGGAACGGTAGCGAACGTCCCACCGCAGGGTGGACGCAAGCACCCGCATCAAGATTTCATCCAGATTAACACGGCGAACATCCTGTTCATCTGCGGTGGAGCTTTCGAGGGACTCGACAAAATCGTCGAGCATCGCCTTGGTAGCAACAAGTCGATAGGCTTTCGTAAGCACAAGCAAGAGGTCGAGGCAGAGGAAACAGAGTCCATTCTTGCGAGTCTCATTCCCGATGACCTGCTCAAATACGGACTCATTCCAGAGTTTGTCGGGCGTCTCCCCGTTTCGGTCTCGCTGGATAGCCTTGATAAAGCTGCTCTCATACGTATCTTGAAGGAGCCGAAGAACGCGATAGTCAAACAGTATCAGAAGTTCTTGCAGCTTGACCACGTGGAGCTTATATTTACCGAAGATGCGCTCGACGCGGCAGCGGAAGGTGCGCTCAAACAACGCACTGGCGCACGTGGATTGAGAAGCATTGTCGAAGATGTATTGCTCGACGTAATGTACGAGATACCATCGCGCAATGACGTGAAAAAGGTGATTATTAACGGTGATGTCATCACCTCGCACCACAAACCACTGCTCATTACGCGCAACGAACGAGCGGCGGCCTACGATGAGTCTGCATAACGCAGACTCATCTATGTTGTTGGTGACATGATGACGTACCCCATGTTGTGACGTGATTTATCACGTCTGATACATCAGGCCGAGGACGCACGTGATAAATCACGTCACAACATGGGTAAGCGGACGTGATAAATCACGTCACAACATGATTATGGTAGACCTGGAGAGGTGGGCGAAGACACATGAGCGAAACGACGCGCCAGGATGCAATACCGGAGATGAGGCAACGTGGGTGGGAAGAGCAAACGGAGCATGAGGCTTACCCCCTCGTGGCGTTGAAGAACATCGTTGTATTCCCCCACAACAGCAATGCTATCACGGTGGCACGCGAAAAAACCGTTCGTGCTATCGAAGAGGCCATGATGCGCCCCAACCATATGCTTATCGCCTCGAAGCAAACCGATGTCGAAATTGTCGATCCTGAAGAGTATGAGATATGCACTATCGGTACGCTTGTCGAGGCTACCTCGGTACAGAGGCAGCGTGATGGTACGCTACAAATCCTCTTGCGCGGCATTCAACGGGTGCGCCTCATTGAATTTATTGAGGACGATCCCTTCTTTCAAGTTCGTGTCCAACCCCTCACGGAAGTACAACATCGTGGCCCACAGGCCGATTCCTTTGTGCGTCACGCCATCAACCTGTTCGAGCGATACGCACAGCTCAGTCACCGTTTCTCAGTAGAAGATATTAACTCCATCGTCGCCACCAAAACCGTCTCACGCCTCTCCGACATGCTTGCTGCACACTTCGTCGGTGAGATAGAGCAGCAGCAGGAGTTGTTAGAGACGCTCGATTCGATGCAGCGGCTCGAAAAGATATGTGTCCTGCTCGGCAACGAGATAGAGATACTCGAACTCGAAACGACCATTCGCAGCCGTGTACGTTCGCAGATGGATCAGACACAGCGTGAATTCTATTTGCGTGAGCAGTTGCGCGTCATTCAGCGTGAGCTAGGCATGGAGACTTCAACTGAGGCCGACGAGTTACGCGAGAAACTGCGCCAGAAAGCACCGCCCGAAGAGGTCGCGGCGAAGGTTCGCAAAGAGATTGACCGTCTCGAACATACCTCGTCGCAATCTGCCGAACTAACGGTCATACGTTCCTACATCGACTGGATGCTCGCACTGCCCTGGAATGAGCGTACCGAGGATCGCTTCGACCTGAACGAGACGCGACGCATTCTCGACGCTGATCACTACGGTCTGGAAGATATCAAAGAGCGTATTATCGAATTTCTTGCTGTGCGCCAGTTGCGGCAGCAGTTGCTCGAACGTAGCGGTCAGTCGCTGACGGCACACGAGAATCAAGGGCAAATCCTCTGCTTTGTGGGGCCGCCGGGAGTCGGCAAGACTTCGCTTGGAGCCTCGATAGCTAAGGCACTGGGGCGCAAGTTCGCACGTATCTCGCTCGGCGGCGTTCATGACGAGGCCGAAATACGTGGTCATCGCCGCACCTACGTTGGAGCCTTGCCGGGACGTATCATTCAGAGTATGAAAACAGTTGGGGTTCGCAATCCCGTCTTCTTGCTCGACGAAATCGACAAACTCTCATCGGAATCACGCGGCGACCCATCGGCGGCCCTGTTAGAGGTACTCGACCCGGAGCAGAACTATAGCTTCACCGACCACTACCTGGAAGTGCCATTCGACCTCTCCGAAGTCTTCTTCATCTGCACGGGCAACGTGAAGTACATGATACCGCGTCCTCTCGCAGACCGCATGGATATCATCGACCTGTCGGGCTACACGCTCGATGAGAAGGTGCAGATTGCGTCGCGACACCTTTTCCCGAAGGTGCTACGAGAGCATGGCCTTACCTCTGAGCAACTCAGGATACCGCCCGGAACGATGCAGGAGATTGCCACAGGGTACACACGCGAGGCAGGTGTGCGTAACCTCGAACGTCAGCTAGCCACTATCTCACGTAAGGCGGCACGTCGTGTGTTGGAGAAGCCGAATACTCATATTCGCCTCACGCCTCATAGCCTCGAACAATATCTTGGCCCTACACGCTATACCAGTGCGCCCCCGGTACAACGTACTCAGATAGGAGCAGCGATGGGATTGGCGGTGACAGAGATGGGCGGCATTCTGCTCCCCGTCGAGGTCGTCACAATGGTGGGCAAGGGCGACCTGCTCGTGACGGGGCAACTCGGCGAAGTCATGCACGAGTCGGCACGGGCGGCGCTCTCTTATATTCGCACACGTACCGACGCGCTCGACATCGACCCTAACTTCCAGGACAACATCGACCTGCACATCCATCTTCCCGAAAACGCTATACCGAAAGATGGCCCATCTGCTGGCATCACCATTGCAACCGCCATCGTTTCGGCACTCACACATCGCCCTGTTCGCACCAACCTTGCCATGACGGGCGAAATCACACTGC
>DAIQNC010000209.1:5672-6927 GCA_036788655.1 Ktedonobacteraceae bacterium | reverse complement strand
GCGAATTCACCTGTGAGCGTTCATCAGTCATAGAAAGTGTCTATACCATGCGTTCCCAGAGCCAGAGAAAGCTCACCGCCATGATGAATTTCATGTTCCATGACATGCCAGACAATCCACAACCGTGTATGCGGAGGTGCCTCTTCCAACCCTTGATTCCTTAGCCATGCCTGATGAGAGGCCGGGGGTTGAAAAAGCTGTTCCAGATCGGCGAATGTCCAGCGGTCAAGGGCAGAAGAAATCACGCGCCACGTCTGCTCAAAAATGGTGACCAGTTCTGCTGCATTATACACGTATGATTCGTCTTCCTCCCCGACTATAGGAGCGAATTCTTCCCCCATCCAGTTAGAGAACCAGTTGAATCTTGCTCCGATCATATGCTCAAGAAGTTCTCTAATTGAGCGCGAATGGGCTGCAATAGGAAGGGCTAGTTGTTCAGATGAAAGCGATGCGATGGTCTGGACAATGGCGTTTTGATAGTTCTCCCAACCTGGTTTGTAAAACGTGGCGAGAGGGGATACCTGTTCTGTCATAGCTATCTGCTCCTTACTTCTGAATAATGTACTTCTACAAAGCCTATCTCTTTTACTTTGCCCTCACAGGCTGGTTAATCTCCCACAGGTTGCCTTCGGGGTCGGCAAAGTATGCTGTACGCAATCCCCAGGGTTGGTCGGTTGGAGGTTTAAGAAACGTCACTCCTCTAGCTTTGAGTTCCTCATAGGCTGCGTCAACATCCGCGACGCCAGCAGCCATCAGCACGCGAGACCCTTCTCCGATCTTTAGCTCAAGTGGCTTGTCGCTGATCATCTGTGCCGCACCTGAGACTTCCAGCAGAAAAAAATGCATGTTTTCCATACGCAACGAGACAGAATCGGGGGTACTTTCGCTCTCATTGACCTCAAGTCCGAGCGTGTCCCGATAAAACGCCGTACATCTAGCCAGGTCTCTTACGAGCAACTCAGTTGCCATGATTTTGTGAAACATTGTTTTCAGCCTCATCTTTCTTTGTCGCTTGTAAATGTGTTCAGAGAGCTATTCTGATAGAGGCGAGGAAAAGTGGAAATATGCCTCTGGACGATGGACGTGGGTGGTGTGGTGGGCAGGGTGTAATGAACTAGACCCGTACACTTCGATGGGGAGCATTTTTTCATGGGATGGATGTATTTTTTCTATGATACGCACCATGTTTTCCCATGATAGAACCCTCGTCGCCACCGAAGTGTACGGGTCTAATTCATTACACCCTTCATTCCGC
>DAIQNC010000209.1:4948-5592 GCA_036788655.1 Ktedonobacteraceae bacterium | reverse complement strand
ATCGGATAGGCCGGCTGCAAGTTTATCCTGAGAGGTGATTTCGACTTTGAAGATGGCCTGTGCTGCCTGTAGCCAGTTGTCGCGTAACGATGAGTTATTGCCGGAGCGCGTCCAAGGGTCGTCACGACGTGGTGTGCCAAAAGGTAGACCAGCACTTGTTCCCTCGGCACGGCCCTGGTAGCTCAACGTGTAGCCGACGCCGGAAGGTGTGAATAGCACAGCGGCAACCCCGTAGTCGTAGGTGTCAAAGCCACTATCGTACATATGACCGCTAAACGTCCAGTCGCCGTTACTATTGGCTACCACCTGACATGAGCCGCCAAGTGCTGTGCCATCGCTGAATGTGATGGAGCCAGAATCCCAGGTCTGCACGTTAGGAATCACCAGTGCGCCTGATTTTGGAGACCAGTAGATCGAGCCGTTCTGGAAGGCGTTGAACCGTCCCACGCCATCCGGGGCGGCGGATTCGTCGGTCAGAGGATAACCAATCGAACTGGTTTCAAAGCCCAGTGATGACCACAGGTCGAGAATTGCACCATGAATTTCGTGTGCGTTCGTCGAAGGCGTCCAGTAAATCATGCCGTTCTGAAAGCGGTTGAAGTGACCCATACCGTCAGGTGTCCCTGTCTCGTCAGTGAGTGGAT
>DAIQNC010000209.1:0-4938 GCA_036788655.1 Ktedonobacteraceae bacterium | reverse complement strand
CACGTGGCGAAAGTCTTCCGCGACCTGCCGCTGCATACCGGCCGACAGCCGAATCTGTTCCCGGACCTCGTCGGTCAGAGGATAGCCCAGGAAGCCGCTCTCACGTCCCAGTGCCACATACTTCTGGTAGATGACTCCATAGACCGCGTGTGCGCCAATCGAGGGCATATAAGCAATCATGCCACTCTGGTAGAGACGGACATAGCCACCATTCGCGCTAGCTGTGGTATCGCCAAGCTGGGAGCCTAACGCACCCGATACTTGTTGATACTTATCACTGATGTGGACGTTTGCGGCAACGAGTTGATCAATGACGATACCGCCAGGCGGCTCCGTCAAACCAATTGGTACATCTGACTGCACACCTGAGCCAATTCCTGGAGCCGCATCCAGTCTGGCATCTGCAACTGACGAATGCATGTCATCTGCTGCATGAATAGGAATCTTGTCTAGCTCACCCATTTGCCTATCTCCTTTCAAAGATACCTGTCTACATTTCTATGGGATGCTATGTAGACGGTGAATATAGGGAGATTTGTGGGTGAGTTTCCGTTTGCTTATTTCGTTTTCACGGGCTGGTTAATCTCCCAGAGGTTGCCTTCGGGATCGGCGAAGTGCGCGGTGCGTAGTCCCCAACGCTGGTCTGTTGGAGGTCTGACAAACGTGACGCCCTTTGCTTTGAGTTCTTCGTATGCGACATCGACATCCGCAACACTGGCGGCGAGCAGTCCGCGTGACCCTGTTCCGCTCTTCATGTCAGAAACTTGCATCCCTAACAGGTCTGCTGCTCCTTCGGGCGAAAGTAGGATAAAGTACAATCCCTCTTGTAAAAGGAATGTGGATGAATTGGCATCGCTCCCTAAATAGTTCATTTTGAACGTGTCCCTGTAAAACGCTGTAGATGCGGTCAGGTCTTGCACGAATAAGACCTGTGCTTCGATTTTGGTAATCATGGTTGTTGCCTCTGCTTTCTGTGTGATTGTGAATGTGTTCAGAGGGCTATTCTCAGAGAAGAGCGGAAAGGTGGAAATATTTTTTTAGACGAAGGACATGTGTGGTATGGCAAGCAGGGTGTGAGGGGACGACCAGGGTGTGATACATCAGACTCCTACACCCTCTCACGCGACGTTTTCCCAACCTCTTGCGTTCCTGATGATAATAGGTTATCTTCTATTCAAGCATCGCACTATGAGATAAGTCGAGAAAATGTTATGAAACGTTTGCGTATCGTTATTTTTCCCTCTATCGCCGTCGTCGTGCTGGCGGCTCTGCTCGTTGCGGGATGGCAGAGCGCATCGGCGGTGTCCGGTCAGCACGGGCCGCAACTTGTACTTCATAAACGGGCTTGCGGCTCGTGGAGCGTGGTTGCCAGTCCGAATGTTGGCACAAGCTCGAACTTTTTGAGTGGCGTAGCGGCTCTTAGCGCAAAGAATGTATGGGCGGTTGGTAGTGAGGGCAACGGGCATGGTGGCTTCACGCTGGTCGAGCATTGGACTGGTAGCAAGTGGAAAGGAGTTGCCAGTCTCAATGTAAAGGGGAGTCTGTCGGACTCACTTTCGGGCGTGGCGGCACTTGCCACGAACAACATCTGGGCGGTTGGAAGCTATTTCGATGCCTCGAACGTCCAGCACCCGTTGATTGAGCATTGGAATGGCACGAGTTGGAGCATTGTGTCGAGTCCGAGCGGCGGTCTACTCAATGGCGTAGCGGCATTTGCTGCCAACAACATCTGGGCGATTGGCTCGACTACGGGGTCGAGTGTCAATGGCTACGTGACGCTCATCGAACACTATAATGGAACGAGTTGGAGCGTCGTACCGGGTTCGTCGGTCAGTGGCGGTCAACTGTTTGGCGTGACTGCGCTTGCTACAAACAATGTGTGGGCGGTTGGCAATGTTGCCGTCAATGGCAATCTCATTCAAACGCTCATCGAACACTGGAATGGCACGAGTTGGAGCGTCGTGAGCAGTTCCGGCCCCGGACTTGCCTCTAATACATTGAGCAGTGTTGCCAGCCTCGCCGCAAACAATATCTGGGCGGTGGGAGATGATACGAATAGTGTTGGCCCATCCGCTCAGTATGTTCCACTCGTCGAACACTGGAACGGTACAAGTTGGAGCGTCGTGAGTAGTCCGGTACAGGGAACATCAGACCTCATCAACGGCATAGCGGCGGTCTCCGCGAACAATCTATGGGCGGTGGGTGATTACCGCAGTGGACTCGATCCGCAGGGGCCATACTATACGCTCATCGAGCATTGGAATGGCACAAGTTGGAGCGTCGTCACGAGTCCAAGCCCCGGCGTCGATGCCAGCGATTTGTCGTCAGCCGCCAGTGTGCCGAAAACGAGTAGCGTCTGGTCAGTTGGCTTCACACAGGATGTAAGCTATCAGACACTCACGGAATATTATTGCTAACTATATGCTCTCCCAATTTTATGTCTACCCATCGTCTATGCATGAGAGACGAGGATAGAAAGAAGTATTGAAATAGCAGGGAGAGCATCACTATGACCGTATATCGCGTTGCATGGAAACGCAATGAAACATCACTATGGCAATGGAAATCGACGAAATTAGGCACACTCCACGCGGTGTTCGGCTTCCTGCGTCTCTATCACATGATACCCGTCGAGCGAATGCGCGTCTTCTCATCGTTCTCATTGGAAGATTTAGGCGAGCAGTTGAGAGAAGAGAACGAACGCGAAGCATTGTTGATAGCCGGAAAGACTCAGCACGAGCAGCACATAGAAGAGACGACGACACTCACGGATGATAGAGAGAAAACGGAGACGCTAGAGGAGCAACGTTGCGAGGAACAAGAGGTGTTTGTAGCACGTTTAGCTACCTCACTGAACAAAAATGGTGTCCACACTGCTCTATTCAATAGTAGTATGGATGCATCAGGGCAAAAGAGGCTCGCATACGAATTGGGAGCAGGTGGCGACCACGATGTCCCCTACGTCTATACGCTACCCGAATCCGTCCCTCTACGCCTCGCCTGGACACGCCTGTTAGGAAAAGTGCAAAGAGGCGAATTGGAACCGTAACAGGATGTGTATGGATGGTGTGGCGAGCAGGGTCTGATTCTATCACACCCTGCTCCCCCACGCACAATGACATGCAAAAGGGGTGTACTCGGTTGAGTACACCCCTTTCATTTCTCCTATCTCAAAAATTCTTGCGGTAGGATTGGAATTAGTAGCGATCCTCGCGGTATCCGCCGCCGCGATTGTTGGAACGGCGGTCTCCATAGCCACCACCACCACGATTGTCGCGGTTGCCGCCACCGTAGCCACCACGTCCACCAGAAGACTGACGCTCACGCGCCTGATTTACGGTGATGGTGCGGTTGCCGAGGGAACTACCATTGAGGCGGTCAATTGCTGCCTGAGCTGCCTCGTCGTCCATTTCTACGAAGCCGAAGCCTTTGCTGCGTCCGGTGTCACGATCCATAATGACAGTCGCGGATGCAACTGGCCCAATCTGCTCGAAGAGGTCGATCAAGTCTTGCTCGGTTGTCTGGTAGGGAAGTCCGCCTACGTAAAGTCTCATATGCTCTATGCTCCTGTGTTGGCATCTCTCAAACATTGACGCGCTCGAAGAAACCATTTCTCACAGAAGCGATACAATTCTTTCTGATGCCATATATCCATTATAACGCATAATGCAAGGGGGGTATTCCAATTTCGCCACCAATTTTCAGTGTGTGTGAAAACTGCTCTCTCACACCCTGGCTTACCTCCCACAAACGCTCATCGTCACCAGCGTGTACAGGTCTGATTTATCACACCCTGCTCGCCCACGCTATGTTTTCCCATTGCAATTATCTCTTCTGCACATCGTGCCGATAGATATAATTGTGTGGTGTACACAAGCACCGCACGTTCCAATGTTCCTGTACACGTTTCATTTCCCTCAGCATCAAGGCAAGAGCGAAGAGGTACAGACGATGATGAGTAAAGCTGAGTCCGTGATGTATACGGCCTTGTCGGGCAAGCACCTTACCTATTCCGAATGGGTGCAAGCAGGGACAGGCGGCGAGCGGAAAGTCATCAGCAAGAATAGTGCGGAAGCCGCAATTCCCAAACTGGTTGCGTCTGGACGGGTTCAGAAGATTGGAAAACTCTATTCATATACATCTCATGCAAAACAAGACTCATTTTCTACCGATTAAAATACTACCCCAAGTTACCCCAACTACCCCAATTTGGGGTAGTTGGGGTAGTTGCAAAGCAATTCGTAGCATCATTCCCTCTTTTCCATAATCCCCTGCGAGGTCAAGACAATGGACACAAATTTACTCACACTTGTCGAGCAAGATGGATTTCAACCCACACGCAGACCCTCAACGAGTCGAGGCGGTCAATACAACGGCCCCTGTCCCTGGTGCGGCGGCGATGACCGCTTTCGTGTACAACCCAACTACGGAACCTATGGATGGTTTGCCTGTACACAATGTGGCAGAAAAGGCAACACCATTGATTACCTGATGCTCAAACGCAACTACTCCAAACGAGAAGCCCTCGCCGCCGTTGGTTGGATGCCGAAAGAGCAACAGACCGATACAACCCTTTCACCTGTTCCAGCAACGGCCTATCAGGAACGCCCACAATGGAACGCGCCCCCTCAGCAATGGCAAGATGGAGCGCGGAACTTCGCACGGGAATGTCAACGCATCCTGTGGTCTGAACAGGGATGCCATGCCTTAGCGTATCTGCGAAGTCGTGGTCTCTCCGACGACATCACGAAGGCGGCAATGCTCGGCTATCATCCTGTTGCGAACGCCCCCATGTTATCCTCGTCGAAGGTGAGCTAGATGCCCTCTCCATATTCCAGACGTATCGAGACCTCGTGCATGTCGTCGCCACAGGCACAACGCAAGGCGGTCATATTCCCCGGTGGATATCCTTACTCGCACAACAAGAACATGTGCTAG
>DAIQNC010000208.1:0-6943 GCA_036788655.1 Ktedonobacteraceae bacterium | reverse complement strand
GTTCCCGCTCCACAAAGCGGATCGAGAACAATATCGCTCTCGGTAGGACGCGCCAGTAACCCCATAGCGGCTGCTACCGTTGGACGTAAAGATGCTGGAAGATGCTCATGTTTGTAGGTACGATGTCGCATTGTTGCATCACTGAGACGCACTCCTACCAATGCCTCGCCTCCACCACTTATCCAGAGCCAGAATTCGAGGTCAGCATCGTCCTCTACATAGCGCATCCCACGCGGCAAAATCTGTTTCAAGGCGTCGCTTACCGCCTGACCTGCATCGACGCGCCGAAAATTGTGCGTCCCCTGCATCTGACTGACGACACGCCACGTCTTCGCAGGGCCAGCTTTTCTGGCACGACGCCATGCACCAAGAGCAGCATTCACATCTGCTTTCAACGCTGCGCTGTGAAAGACACGAAGCGCATTGCCACCATGACCTATACCAGTGATATGCGCCACCGTTACAAACACATCTTCTACTGTACGAAGGCGCAACAGTGCATCAGGAGTCATAGTGGAGCGAAACTGTACCATCCCACGCGAAAACTTAATCAGTTCTGCATCAGGCGCATGTGTCCGAATTTCACTGAATGCGAGCGTCTCCACGCCGGGTATCGTCAATGCATAATACGACTGTAACACCTTCTACCGTTTCCTTACAACCTATGCTAGCATCTCCGCTAACACTTTCGTGTCATCGGCAAACTTTGCGAGACGCTTTTTCTTGAGGTTCTCTTTCAACACCCACGTAATATCCGCATCTCTCCATGTAGCACATTCTCTCATCAGCGCAAAACCCTGCTCTGGGGTCGCGGCTGTCACGACACTAAGTGTATAACCAAGCGTTTTTCTGAGTGTGCGTAGGTCTTCCGTTTTGCGATCATAGACAGGTGCGACATGCAATCGCTCAAGCACGATACGCTGAATGTCCAGAGCCGCACTGACAATATCCGACTTATAGAGGAGTGGTGGTTCCGCAATAGCGGCAATTGTGGCGCGTTGCTGCAAATAATTCCCTGTACGTGCGAGCCTCATAAGTTGCTCTAATGTATCGAATGGCACAGTGGCGAGTAGATGTTGATACGCCAGAGCAGCACTTTCACGTATTCGCCAGTGGGTACTACAGGCGTAATGTTGGAGCATATCGAAACACTCTTCGCGCCAGGGAGCATACACTGCCGCGCACATGCCAGTTGCGATAATACCACAGAGCATGATGAACTCATCAGGAGTATTGGCGGCAACTTGCTTTCGGTCACCATTGGCAAACGGATCGAGCAACGTATGAACGTTTTCGGGATACTTCGGCACAGAAGAGGCAAGTATGGTTCCCACATCACTCGCTAACTCCAGATTCGCACGTGGCCCCGGCAAACGGCTGTTGTCTCGCAAATAAAACTCTAATGGACGTGCGTTGCCTGTTAAGGCTCTCTCCACCAAGGAACTCAGTATGTTACTCACATGCACTCATCCTTGCATCAACAAACAATAAAATAAGCATGACAATACCCTGTAAGGCAATGCCCACAGGGAAAGGAAAAAACAACCCTCACATGTGGGTATTGTACCACAAGCTGTATAGATAGAACAGAGGTTACTTGAACGGTTGGAACATTCGCTTATGAATGGATGGACGCCTCTTTTTCCGAAAGATGGTTGAGAACTACGCATCGGAGAGAAAAAATCTTAACCATCCTCATTCCTTATCTCAACCAGAATGTAACACTACAGAATCTCATGACTGTTGGTGGTAGTCCCACCGGTTCTCAAAAGGCGACTCCATCATCATTGAATTCGACTGGCACTGGTTTCAGTATCACCTGGATAAGCAGTGGACCATAATATGTCTGTATCGAACTCAAAGGAGCCTGGCAGTTCTTAACTATCAGGCTCCTTTGAGTGAATACCACGTTTCACCTTTCAGTTCAGAATCCGTCGCCACAGGTAAATGTACCAGCAGAAATACGATATCCAGTTCGTTCTACAGAGCTATCATTACCTTGACGTAAACGTTAATGTTATGATATAATTTATATATACGCATAGGACATCACCGTTCATTTTCCTTTTCTCATTTGATATAGTTCTTTTGAAATCATTGATACTAGCGAGAAGCATATGGTTACAGCAGACGAACAACAAATTTTTTCTCCTGAAGAGACGATACAAGAACACGAGCAGATACTTTACACAATAGAGCAGGCAGCTTCGCGCACAGGTATGACGAAGCGTACATTGCGCTATTATGAGGAAGTGGGGCTGCTTCCGCCAACTGACCGTACCGGGGGCAATTATCGCCGCTATACGGAACAAGACGTGCAATTGCTTGAGCGCATCAAGGAGTTACGCGATCTCCTCGGTTTCTCACTCACCGAGATTCGTTCGCTTCTGGATGCAGAGAACGAACGAGGACAGATTAAACTTGCTTATCAGCATGAGACGGATGCTACAGCAAAATTGGCCCAGCTTGACAGAGCCGATGAACTGATTCGACACCAACTTTCATTGATTGAGCAGAAACAGGCATCGCTGCAACAAATGCGGGCTTCACTGCTCGACAGGCTTGATAGACATGATAAAACTCGGCACATGCTTCGTGAATCACTTTAATTATTCTATCTTATACTTGCTTTTCTAAATTTTACTTAACACACTTTATCCTGGATTGGAACTCTTTTCTATGACAACACTTTCGGACAAAAGACCTGTCACCTCTGCTTTAGTCGGTGAACCACGAGGTCTGGGCCGCGCCTTTATTGCTTTACGGCACAGGAATTTTCGCCTTTTCTGGTATAGCCAGATGGTGTCTCTCGTTGGAACCTGGATGCAATCAACGGCACAATCCTGGCTCGTTCTCGAATTGACACATAGTGCCTTATGGCTTGGCATCGTTGGCGCACTTCAATTTTTACCAATTATGTTCTTTGCCATGTTTGGTGGCGTCATTGCAGACCGCGCTCCCAAACGCACATTGCTCTTAATCACACAATCATCTGCGGCAGTTCAAGCAGTCGTTTTATGGCTACTTGTCTTAACTGGCACTGTTCAACTCTGGCATGTCCTTATCCTGGCAGCACTCCTCGGTCTTACAAATTCATTAGATATGCCTACTCGACAGGCATTTGTGGTTGAGATGGTGGGACGCGATTCATTGCCGAATGCTATTGCGCTCAACTCGTCCATCTTCAATCTTGCACGTGTTCTCGGCCCTGGACTTGGTGGCTTACTCATTGCATGGCTTGGTCTTGCACCACTTTTCTTACTGAATGCAATCAGTTTCATTCCTGTCATCATCGCTATCGCTTTCATTGATAACAGCAGACTCTATGCACGTCCAGCTATGAACGTCACTATTCAGAAGCAGGGAACCTTCAAGAGCCTCGGTGAAGGCTTCTCTTACATCAAGAAGACTCCTGCTGTACTTATGGTTATCACCGTCATCGGAGCGGTCTCGCTCTTCGGCATCAACTTCAATGTTATCCTGCCGTTGTTTGCCACTGATGTCCTGCATTCGGGAGCGATTGGTTATGGTTTCATCTCGTCTGCGATTGGTCTTGGTGCGCTCATCTCAGCATTATGGATTGCATGGGGCAACAAAACGCCTTCCATTTCAGGGATGTTGATAGGTGCAATCATTTTCAGTGTGCTTGAGATTCTCTTTGCGCTTTCACATCTCTACCTGCTCTCACTGGCGTTAATCGCGGCAGTTGGGTTCGCGCAGATTACCTTCTCTGCAACCGCAAACACTGCCATACAAACGGTGACACCTGACCATCTACGAGGTCGAGTGATGAGCGTGTATATGCTTGTGTTTGCAGGTAGCACCCCTTTAGGCAATCTGTTTGTTGGTGTCCTCGCTCATGTGTACAACGCGCCTGTGGCAACTGTTGTATGCGGTGCATTAAGCTTGATTGCAGCCATTGTTGGCTGGTTTATGAGAAAGTCGGCAGAAAAAGATGTTGTACAGGCAGTCACCTCAGAGCAGTAAACATCCTGAATGGTCTACACTGGCTCACTGGCGCGTCTCACCTCTGGTGATTGAGAATCAGCAACAGCATATCGACCAGACGGAGCAGTTGCTTCGTGAGCCAGGAGACCAACCGACGCTCTACTGGTCGATTGCCGAGCCAGAAGGTCTCGTCCTGGGATTTTCACAGAAGCACGAGAGCCTCAATCCAGCAATCTATGAAAACAGTCCTATTCCGATATATCATAGACGTGCGGGTGGCACAGCCGTTCTCGTCGGAAGCCACTTGTTGAGCCTCGATGTGATGCTTCCTGCCGGACATCCACTTATTCAATCTGACATTGTTGAGTCCTATCGCTGGTTTGGCGAGGCATGGGTTGCGGCACTGGAACGCCTCGGTATTTCCACACGCATCGTTCCACCCGACGAGGCTCATGCGCAGCGTGACCTGCTCAAACAACCAGAAACAAAGGTTTACGAGTCGCTTATGCACCGTGCGTGCTACGGCACACTCTCGCCGTATGAAGTCGCTGTAGGACAACGCAAGGTTGTTGGACTGGACATGATTCGCCGACGGAGCGGAACATTACTACAGGCAGGTGTTCTCTTAGAATGGCACACTGATATACTCGCCTACCTGCTTGGTCATACTACCGAAGAACAGCGTCTGCTACGTGAAGGACTCCAACAACGTGCCATAGGAGTAGACACGCTGGCAGGTCGTCCCGTCTCTGCTGAAGAGGTACGGGAAGTATTTGAAGATGTTATTGTGTTATTCTAAAGAGAGGAGCGTAACGGCTCCTCTTACTTCATACTGGCGAAATTATGTGTAGTCCACCGATGTATTGATGGCATGTTCAAGTTGGGACATATGCCGCTGATAACGTACTGTTAGAAAATTTTTCGTGAAATTTCATTATCGGCAGATTACAGATAATCCACAAAACACACTACAAGGATAAAGAGAGGTTTTTTTATGGGAGACAGAACAGCAGAAGGAGCCATGCAAGTCATCACGACTCCTGACTATGAAGCGATGGTGATTGGCGCACATCCTGATGACGACGATTTTGGGGCTGCGGCGACCAGTGCGCTATGGGCAAAACAGGGCAAGAAGGTTGTCTGGGTCGTCATGACCAATGGCGTCGAAGGAAGCGAGGTTCCGAGCTTCGATGATGTCGAACTGATGCACATTCGAGAGGCCGAACAACGTGCCGCCTGTGAAGTGTATGGCGTACAGGCCGTTGAGTTTCTGCGCTTTCCCGACGGACATCTGACGAACAATGAAGAGACCCGTGAAGCTGTCGTGAGGCTGATTCGCAAATACCGTCCACGTGTGGTCATCACCCATGACCCGACACGCCACATTTTCGCTTTTGACCCTGACACAGAGCCAGATAAAACGGCATATCTCAATCATCCTGACCACCGTGCAACGGGCAATATCGTTCTTGATGCCATCTTCCCCTATATTGGCAATCCACGCTCCTATCGTGAATTGCTTCCACAGGGACTTTTGCCATATAAGGTTCACGAACTGTATCTTTACTCCACAACAGAGGTCAATACCTATGTCGATGTCACCGAGACGATAGATATCAAGGGAAAAGGCTTAATCTGTCACGTCACGCAATTCGAGCCAAATTCTGATCTTCCCAATCGCATTCGTGAGCGGGCCGCCGATACCGCGAAAGAGGCAAAGGAAAAGAAAGGTCTCGACATGCAGTATGCCGAGGCATTCCGCCGCATCAAGCTCTTTGTACCAAAGAAACCAGAAATTGAGGATGAAGCTCCTGGTCTCGACAAGAAAGCGTAACATTGTAGTGCCGTGATGTATCACTGCTGTGTGCCAGATAATACACAATCCTGATACATCACGGCACTACATATACCTTTGAATCAAGATACTGTAGGGACAGATTTATCACGTCCGAACATTCAGGATATTTTACCTTTCGGACGTGATAAATCTGTCCCTACAGTATCTTGTCGCTAAACAAGTGAGGTTAAACAGACTATTAGGCACTAGGGGTCACGATAACTGCGAAGCCAGCCCAGTATTTCATGAAAATGGCGTGGGTCATGGCTCGCATATCGAGGCGCGAGGAGTCAGCGAGATAGACATAATTATTGTCACCACCGATAACGACGAGGATGTGACCACCAGCCCAGCGACTCGGCGGGAAGCTCACAATGACGGGTGTGCCATTGTTCGCAGCCTTCATGACATCATCGAGCGATGGATTATTGAGGTAATTTGCCGAGAAGTTGAATTTCGCTACCGTTTTCGCAATGCCAGAAGGCTCGACAAGTCCCAGGTCTGGCGTTATTTCATTCAGTCCTGACTCGACGTGAAGGATGTCCGAGAGTTTGTAGTTATGACCATAGGAGTTGATAACTTCGGTCATCGAAGCAGCCGAACATGTCGAAGGCCACCATGTATTGTATTCTTGCGTAGATGAGTACGAGTTGGGATCTACCTGATTGATGCGTATCAGAGCTTTCGAGGCTCCAATTAACAACACCTTGTTACTGGTGTTCGTCTGGCTAGCAGCTTGAGCCTGAGCCGTATTCGCGCCACTCAGCGAATTTGCAAGGATGAGGGCAGAGTTCGGCACAACCTGTCTCAGTGTGTACATGCCACAAATAAGAAATGCCAGCAAGACGATACCAAGACCAAGCCAGGGAGTTTCATGCACTCGCCGCCCTTTATGCCAGAGAGATGTCACATTCAGCGATGCAAATAGCTGTGACCAGGAATTTCTCTCTACCTCGAACGTTGCACGGCGTCCATAGGCGCGTCTTCCTGCACTGACACTCCCACGCATACGGCGCGTTCCTGTATAGTCTGTATATACAGCTCCAGTACGACGACTACGCCCACCGCGCATCTCGCGGACACCAGAAGACATCCGCTCATATGTAATTGATTGTCCTCGGAAGGATAGCCACAATCCAGCAATGACGAAGATGATGG
>DAIQNC010000207.1:5677-6947 GCA_036788655.1 Ktedonobacteraceae bacterium | reverse complement strand
GGACATAGTGTAGGTGAGTACGCAGCTCTTGTCACATCTGGCGCATTCGACTTACGCGATGCCGCCGTCCTTGTCCGTGAACGGGGTCGTCTGATGCATCACGAAGGGACATTGTGTGCGGGAAGTATGGCTGCTGTTATTGGCATGGACGCGGAAGTGCTACAAGAGGTTTGCCAACAGGCGACGCAGGAGACAACAAGCGCGATTTCATCTCCTACTCATCCTGGTCAGGGGAAGGTCGCTATCGCAAACTATAACGCGCCGGGGCAGATTGTCATTTCGGGTGAGCAGCAAGCGTTAGCACGAGCCTCCGAGCTGGCAAAGGAACGCGGGGCAAAGCGTGTGATACCGCTTTCCGTCAGTGGAGCCTTCCATTCTCCCGTTATGGAACCGGCTGCACGTGGGCTAGCAGAGGCTCTTCGGGGTATTGAGGTTCACAATATAAACATCCCCGTTGTCGGCAATATCAATGCTAGACCGCTTACTGAGGAAAACGATATTCGTGAAGAGCTTGAACATCAGATAGCCAATTCCGTACAATGGACACGCACCATCGAATATATGACAGGAGCAGGTGTGACCATCTTTATCGAGATTGGGCCGGGACAGGCATTGACGGGTATGGTAAAACGTATTGCCAAAGGAGCAACAACGCTCAATATCGGGAATAGGAGCGAGCTTGAAAAGGTTGTCACTGCTGTACGTGAAAAGGGACTACTCGGTAACGTATAATCAAGGAAGAGCATCTCACCGACTATTTGTTTCGTGATACTATGTAAGAACTTGATAGCAAGCTTCATCAGAAGGAGTGTAGTGATGGCAACGGAAGCAGTAGGCTCAATGAGCATGATGGGAGCATCGGAACCACTCGGCGTGGTACGTGTTGCCAGACAGGTACTCACGACTATTCTGATGAACAGCGCATTACAAGTTCCCGGTGTGACACGCATTGCTCAGGGGAACGATCAATGGTCACGGCTTTTAGGTCGGGAAATCCCGAAACAAGGAGTGGCCTTGACCGTCAAGGACAATATTGTAGCCGCCGACCTCTATCTGGTGGTTGAGGCAGGAGTCAATATTGTCGAAGTAGGAACTGCTGTACAAACAGAGGTGGCAGCAGCGATTGAGGAGATGGTAGGGATGCAAGTACGTGAGGTGAACGTCTATATTCAGGATGTAGACTGACACGTCAGTAAAAGTACATTTTGAAAAACATTTCGAGGATACTATGCCAGGGATACGCAGACAAGCACGCATGATAGCACTGCAA
>DAIQNC010000207.1:0-5667 GCA_036788655.1 Ktedonobacteraceae bacterium | reverse complement strand
AGATGGTGGGGATGCAGGTACGTGAGGTGAACGTCTATATACAGGATGTAGCCTGAGATGACTCCATTCTGAAGAAACAATTCGAGGATACTATGCCAGGGATACGCAGACAAGCACGCATGATAGCACTGCAAACACTTTATGAGTACGATATTGCCGGACACGAACCAGCCGAGGTGTTGCAGCGTCATGTCGAGGAACGCCATCTGCCATCTAAAGTGGCAGAGTATGCGAACGAATTGGTTCAAGGCGTCACCACACACCTTACCGAGATCGATGCAGACATTCAGAGTGCCGCTCGTGAGTGGCCTCTTCAGCAAATGGCACGCATCGACAAAAACATTTTGAGACTTGCAATTTACGAGATTCTGTTTAATAATAACGTACCAGCCAGGGCTGCTATCAATGAAGCGGTTGAGCTTGCGAAGATTTTTGGCAGCGATACCTCTAGCCGTTTTATCAATGGCGTCCTCGGCACAATATTTCAACGGTCGCAACAACAGCGACCTGTCGCCGAAAGCGAGGTTTAGGAATGCCAGTGAATCAGGATACGTACAACCGTCTGAAAAAGATTGTGGTTGACCAGTTAGGTGTTGATGAAAGCGAAGTCGTCCCTAGCGCGAACTTTGTCGAAGACCTCAACGCCGACTCTCTCGATCTTGTCGAACTCATTATGTCCCTGGAAGAAGAATTCGGAATCCAGATTTCTGATGAGGACGCCGAGAAGATCACCACAGTCCAGGAAGCCGAAGACTACATCGAAGAACACCAGCACTAATCATTTCAACAACGTGAGGAGACCATTCCGTGGTCTCCTCATTATATCTCTCCCTGAAATCGCAACGAATATTTGCTACGTTAAAACTGACAATCTTGTACTGTCACACTTCCCCATTCTCGTGCATCTTTATATATGTACGCAATACACTCGACCTCATGTCGGTGTAGCACGATACAGCGAAGACGAAAAGAGTAATCTGTGAACCCACTTCCTGCGGCACAGGCCGTTGAGCAACTTGCTCATGAGTATGGCAAGCTCATTTTCTATACCATCTATGGGATGACCGGAGATTGGGAAGAGAGCCAGGACTTAACGCAGGAAACGTTTTTGCAGGCACTCAAGGCAATTGATGTTGCTCGTGTAAATGCGTCGGGAAAGCCGTTTCATGCGAAGGCATGGTTGCTGCAAATAGCCTTGAACACCGTTCGGATGCAAAGGCGCAGACGCTCCCTTTTCCGCTTCATCCCCTTCTCATACTTGCAGTCTGAACAGCAAGAAGATGTTGGGCAGGAAGCAACCATAGAGCGTACCATTGCAGAGCAACGTCTTCCTATACAACCGGGCGGCTATGCAAGCCATGACATCGAAGACCCTGCCGAGCATATCGCAGAGCAGGATGCGGTACGTCGGGCAATGGCAAGCTTGCCAGAAAACTTGCGTCTATGTCTGTTACTCTCGGTTGTCGCTGGTCTTTCAGCACCAGAGATTGCGCCACTACTCGATATAAACGAAGCCGCTGTTCGCCAGCGTCTGACACGTGCGCGTAAGCAGTTTCAGCAAGCGTATACTCGTGAGAGCGGTGAGCAATTGGTAGAAACACAACCTGAAAGAACATCGTCACGCTTTGCTAATGGACATGACCCGATTGATCAACAGGAAGACAGTGTACACAGACCATACCGCTTAACGCTGTTTCCACATCATTGATCGTCACTAGCTTATAGAGAGGATACGAGGGCTATGCACAACGACTCCGTTGAAACGCTGCTGGCACGCCACTATGGTAGCACGGCTCCCACCCCTACTGGCCTTGAGCAACGTCTGAGCGCAGCCCTTCATCAAGAAGCACACACCATAGCCGAACAGCAACAGGTAGCGGAACGACTTCGCGCATGGCGAGTCAACCGTCGTCGTGCGGTAAAACTGGTCGCACTTGGCTCCGCTGGCCTGGGTGCTATCGGCTTTGGCCTCGAACTTGCTGAAGCAATATTCATCGGACAGGAAGCGGCACAAACCGCCACTCCCTGATGAGTTTTTCGGGAAGACATCCAATTGTCTTGTGTCATCGTAGTAATGGATAGCAAATATAAAAAGAGTATTCACGTTTATACTCATAGTAGAGAAGTTCAGAAAGGATACCAACCATGATTCCAGGATTTCACGGAGTTGATCTTATCGTTATTCTCGTCGTCGCACTGCTTATCTTCGGGCCGAAGAGACTCCCAGAAATGGGTTCAGCAATCGGCAAAAGTATTAAAGAGTTCAAAAAAGGCATGAATGAGTTGACTGCCGGTAAAGATAAGGAAGAGCCACAGGCTCCAGCAGTATCGAATTTTGATGCCATTGAACGTGAAAATGCGAGCCGTCGCATTGTAACTGAGACTCCTGTAGAGACGAGCAGTGTCAGCGAAACGCACGTTGAATAGCTGCCATTGTTCATACCTTACTAAAGGATATTATTATGGCAACTGGTGATGTTGAAGAGCGAGAGTCGCTGTTCTCATTCGATGGCTTCGATCCGGGGGATGAGGACGACGCTTCGGCAATGTCTCTAGTAGACCACCTTGAGGAATTGCGCTGGCGGATTTTCAAATCCCTTATCGCAGTCGTCATTGGAAGCATTCTCGCCTTCATCTTTCGAGATTACATTATACACCTTTTAGAGGCTCCCCTTCCGAAGGAAGCCGACCCACTGACACACGGCACACTGGTCGTCACTGAACTGATGGGAAGCTTTACTGTTTCGCTGCTCATCTCTGTTGCGGCAGGTATCGTTGTCGCATTGCCTGTCATACTCTATCAGGCATGGGCGTTTATCTCGCCGGGATTGTACGTTCATGAGAAGAAACATGCCGTTCCGTTCATCTTTATCGGCCTGATTCTCTTCGTCATGGGAATGATACTGGCCTACTTTGTACTTCGTTTCCCAGTGCAGTGGCTGGTCACATTTGGGCAAGGCACGTTCACCGAGTTAGTAACAGCGAATAGCTACTTCACCTTTGTAGCCTTCTTCGTTCTCATCTTTGGTATCGTGTTCGAGATACCGCTCGTCCTCACCTTCCTTGCGAAGATTGGAATTGTGACCGCGGAAATGCTGACGAAGAAACGTGCAACCGCACATATCGGCATGTGGATTGCGGCAACGGTTATTACACCTGGAGCTGACATTTACAGCCCGGTCATTATCGGCGTAGCTGCCTCATTCCTGTTCGAGTTGTCGATCATCTTTATTCGTATAACAACGAAGAAGAAAGTGGCAGCAGAGGTATAACGTATGTATGTAGGGCTACGATGTACCGATTAGCCCACATCATATTGTACACGATGTATCAATTGACTCAGATTGTACAAAGAACAGTTCCCGACTCTTGATAGGTCGGGAACTGTTCTTTGTGTTGTTATAATGAACTAGGCGTAGCGTTTCATGTACTTGTCGATCTCGAAGGGCTTCGACTCCTTCATCAACTGGTGAGCAGCCTGATCCATCGTAGGACGTTCTTGCTTGAAGAAGAGACCCGTATACTGTTTCTCTGTCTCCATTGCCAGAGCCATCGCTTGAGCGCGATTGCTCGTATCATGGTCAGACGCAATCGGAGTGACGGCTGCATCCCACGCATCGAAGGTATGATAGAACGTGGGACAGGGACTCAACACGTGGATAAACGAGAAGCCTTTATGCTGTACGCCCTGCTCAATGAGTGCTGCCAACTCTTTTGGCTTCGCGGAATAGCCACGAGCAACAAAGCTGACGTTAAGCGACAGTACCGTTGAGACGGGATTGAATTGTGAAGCGAGCAAGCCATACGGTGTAGACTTCGTGACATGCCCATGAGGAGATGTCGGCGAGGTTTGACCCTTCGTCAAACCGTAAATTTCGTTGTCCATCACCACAACGGTGATGTCGATGTTGCGAAGCGCGGCATGAACGAGATGGCCCGCACCAATGCTGAAGAGGTCGCCATCGCCACCAACTGCAACAACCGTCAGGTCTGGACGTGCCATCTTCAAGCCTTGAGCAACAGGGAGCGCACGACCATGTACGGTATGAAAGCCAAAGGTTTTCAGAAAGTGAGGAAAGCGACTTGAACAACCGATACCGGAGACAATGACCGTTTCATCTGTAGCCAATTTAAGACCAGCGAGTCCGCGATAGGTTGCATTGAGAACACCAAAGTCACCACAGCCCGGACACCACGTCGGCTTTACGTCACTTTTATAATCTTTAGGAGTTGGATTGATAACCGATTGTGTCATAGGGGTGAAGCCTCCTCAATAGCCTTGAAGATGTCGGCGGCAGTAAACGGAATACCACCGAACTTGTTTATGCGAATGGGCTTTAGCCCGTACTTCGCACCAAGCAGATTCGCAAGCTGCCCGGTATAGTTACATTCTGGTACGATGACCTTCGTCACCGAAGCAATGAACTCACGAATCGCATTATCAGGCAGTGGTGAAAGAATACGCGGATGTAGCGACGCAACACGATAGCCATTCGCTCGCGCACGATCTACCGCTTCCTGAATTGCGCCCTCTGTCGAACCCCAACCGATGATGCCGATAACTGCGTCACTATCACCGTAACGCGCAGGAGCAGGCAGTTCCCGTGCAGCAGTTTCGAGTTTGCGATATCGCTTTCGCATCATCTCCTCATGGTCTTGTGGTTCGTAGTCAGGATGACCATGCTCGTTGTGTTCCAATCCAGTTGTTACATAAGCAGGTGCGCCAGTTCCGGGCGTCGAAATGGGCGAGATACCGTTGTTCGTGATGGCATAACGCTTGTAGTCATCTGCATTCGCTGCATTTGCACCAGCCACCGCACCAACAAGGCTCTGTGGCTGGACACGCTCCACAATGGCTCGTGGGCTGAAAGCATCAGCATCGACACTCTCGACACGTGCTGTGAGCGATTGGTCAGTGAGGAAGAGAACAGGCATCTGGTAACGCTCCGCCATATTGAAGGCGTCGATCATGAGCGAATAACAATCGGCAACGTTGGCGGGAGCAACGACGATACGTGGAGTGTCACCATGACCGGAGTAGAGCGAGAAACTGAGATCGGACTGCTCCATCTTGGTAGGCATACCTGTACTAGGGCCAGCACGTTGTGCATCGACAATCACAGCAGGTAGCTCTGCCATTGATGCAAGACCAATCAACTCAGTCATCAATGAGAAGCCAGGGCCAGATGTAGCGGTCATTGAGCGTACACCACCATACGATGCGCCAAGCACGGCGGCGAGTGCCGCCATCTCGTCCTCAGCTTGTAAGAACGTTCCACCAACAAGCGGCAATTCCTTCGCAAGACCTTCCATGATATCGCTTGCTGGCGTGATAGGATATCCTGCAAAGAAGCCACAACGCGCTGCTAATGCCCCTGCGACAACCGCCTGATTGCCATTCAGCACAACACGATTGGCCTTCGCAACCTGACCGAGCCTGTAGGGGTCGCGCTTTGCGATTTTCTCCTCAACATGTTTCTTCGCAATCTCCAGGGCCAGCATATTTTTCTCCATCAGCTTTTCATTCGCCTTACGCGATTTGGAGAGCTTTGACTGAACGACCTGGATGATTGCCTCTAGTGGTGGGCCAAACAACCCTGAGATAGCCCCCAACATAACCATGTTCTTTGTCTGGAACAACTGGACTTCTTTGCGAGCAATCTCGTT
>DAIQNC010000206.1:1281-6998 GCA_036788655.1 Ktedonobacteraceae bacterium | reverse complement strand
AGAGCAACGTCAGAAGTGAGGCAACTCTGGCAAGGTTGCTTCGCATAAGATAGTTCCTTTCGTGGGACTAAGCTCTATCAGGGCGTCATAACACCCTTTTGTCACAAATACAAAAGCATACTCATTGCAGAGTATGCTCTCCTGTACATACGTCCTGAGACTAGTATATCTCACATCCTGGTAGTTATGACAACCAGAATTGCTTGTCTTCCTCGGACATTGTGCTACGCGAAATGACGCGCTTAAAGCTCTGTTTCTTGCCACCCTTGTCACCATCATCGTTTGCCTCTTCCTGAGCAGCTTTCCGCACTCCCTGGCGCGTCTGACGACGATTCAAGACGAAGGATGGCGAACTGTCTGTGAGTAACGAACCGAATTGCTCTGAACTCACCTGGAAAAATCCGGCGAGCCGCTCCAACTGTCGCTGGCTCAAGCTTGCCAGTTCGATAGCACCGCGCTCAAACTGCTCCCACACATCAGCACTCAAGCGCAGACCACGTGCAGCCGCCTGTTTCGTAAGATTACGCGCCTTACGCAACTCGCTGAGAGTAGCGATGGATGGAGACGCCGTACTCACTTGAGTGGTTGTGGCTCCCATCACACGCTCAAGAGCAGTGGCATTTGCCCGTTGTGTGAGCGTTAGCAAAGGCTCATCTTCATAGCTACTGGTAGCATAATAGGCGGCGATAAAGTCCACCAGTTCCGCCTGTACCTCTGGATGCGTACTGAGATTGCGAATAAGGGCAATCTGCTCCTGTTTATTGCCAGATTCCTCGGCGGCAAGCCACGCCATCTTGAGCCGCTGCAACTCCTGTATCATATCTCTATCTGCATTCATTACATTAACGCCTTTCTTCTATTCCTGGGTCATAATGCTCGTGTATTTTTCTTGCGTATTCTGCCCTGTCTATTCCTTATCGCACATTCCATTCCGGTAAATTATGCCCCTGCACTTCCTCGTTTTCTGTAGGGGCCTTCATTCATGACGCCCTGGTAGCCGCACGTTCGCGGAGCAGACACTCTTGCAGATACTTTCGAGCGCGTTCAAAGCGCAGACGCACCGTGCGTTCGGTTCGATCACACACTTCGGCGATATCGTCCCATTTCATGCTATAGATGGCACGTAAAATCATGATTTTGCGGTCAAGCGAGTCGCTCAAATAGGTAAGGATTCGCAGCGACTCCTCGTCGGCGTGTAGTTGCTCGTACTGATCCTGTGGGTCAGCAACATCAGCCGTCGAAAGACTATCATCATCTGGTGAAACAGGTCGAATCGGCTCGATAAGTGTGCGCGGTACATGCTGAGGTCGGCCCGATGGTCGTCCATCCTCGCCGCGCTTGTAGGCAAGTCCTTCCTGGCGTAGCACTCGATTGAACTCATCAATGCAGAGACACTGCAAATAGTGGATGAAGTTCTGGACAGGAAACAGCTCATTCGGGTTCAACGCTTCACGCAACAGATGCTCGCCCATATTCGCAATCGCCTCTTCGCGCAACTCCGGCCTGTGTCGCAATCCATAGGAATAGCGTTGAAACGCTGCATTACAACGTCCAAGCAGCAACTCGCCTATCAATTTCTTGCCTGTCACGTTCCCTTGCTTATCGAGTACGCGCATCGCCAGCACCAGTTCGCGCTCACTAATCACATAGCGTCCCTCGCCTGTACGCTGCAAAATACGAGCGCGGAGTGCCTGCATATCACGTACAGCCTCTACAAGTGTGTCGATAGTATGAAGATGTGTATTGTCAAAGTCGCCGGGGGTATTCAGATCGATCATGAACTTCCCTTCCTCGCTTTGTTGATTTTGTATTTGAGACACATACAAATTTCTACCAAGGCGACCATATATCATTTCTACACGGGCGACCACAAGGGTACGCCCCTACTATACCACGAAGTACGTCAAATTCCCTACCATGTATAGTAGGGACGTACCCTTGTGGTCACCCGTGTAGAAATATTGGCTATCTTTTCGCCTTGTTCCTGATAGATTGACCTCTATAACGTTACAATAGATAGCACACTATGCTTGTGTATATTGTTCCGATATGCATTGTAAGTGACTCGTTTCTGTCATTCTTTTATGGCTCGCAAAAAGCGGTAACGAGTGCGTACATCTTCGTAAGATGTACCAGAAGGTATCAATTCTGATACGTTCGGCTCTTATACGGCTTGAAGAACTCTGCTACACTGTAGAATGCGGGAAATAGCATAGTCTACAGCGTTTATATCTTGACGAAGACGCGATATAACGTATACAGTGCATATTTCATAACACACACGGATGCGAGTCTCTCTAAACCTCGCTCTGCTGTCGATGAATGTTATTAAGAAAAGTGATAATCAGTCATTAACTAAACCTACATGTACCCGTTCTGTCTGGTTGTAGGGAAGGAAAACAGACGTGCTTGAAGTTCTACCACAAATTGCGAAAATGCAAGCGTCTTATGCTCTGGGGAAGCCGCTTGCAAACCCACTCAATCTCACAATAAGCGTGAGCTATCGCTGTAACTCACGTTGTAAAACTTGTAATGTATGGCAACGCCCAAATGATGATTTTACGCTAGAAGAATATGAAAAAACCTTTGAGTCGATAGGTCGTGATGCGTTCTGGTTTACCTTTAGTGGTGGAGAGCCGACGCTGCGTAAAGACCTGCCAGAGATGGTAGGGGCTGCGTACCGCCATTGTCGTCCCGGCATTATCAACATTCCCACAAATGGCATCCAGGATAAGATTATTCCCGGTCGCATCGAGCGCGTACTACAGGCCGCCCCGACCTCTGAAGTTATCATCAACCTGTCGCTGGACGGTGTAGGCGAGAAGCATGATATCGTGCGCGGCGTCAAAGGTAATTTTGATCGTGCCATGCGTACCTATGCTGGTCTCAAGGCACTCAAAGGCAAGTACAAAAACTTCACCCTGGGAGTTCATACCGTTATCTCCAACTTCAACATCGACGAGTTCGAGAACATTCACTCGTTCGTGTATAATGAACTCAAACCCGACTCCTTCATCAGCGAAATCGCTGAGGAGCGCGTCGAGCTAGATACCGTTGGCATGGGCATCACGCCGCCGATTCAGAAGTACGAGCCGGTCATCAATCAGCTTCAAAAAGAGAATCGTGAGGCCGATTTCAGAGGCGTTTCGCGCATCACGCAGACCTTCCGCGACCGCTACTACGATATTGTGAAGCGCACACTGGTCGAGAAGCGACAGATTATTCCGTGTCTTGCGGGTGTCGCATCCGCGCAAATCGCTCCTAACGGCGATGTGTGGACGTGCTGCATTCGTGCCGAGTCCGTCGGCAACCTGCGTGACTACGACTACGACTTCCGCAAGACGTGGAGTACAGCGAAGGCCGATGAGCTACGCCGCAGCATCAAGGCTGGCGAATGCTACTGCCCGCTGGCGAACGCCTCATACACCAATATGCTCTGCCACATGCCAACATTGACGAGCGTAGGAGCCGAGGTCGGAGTCAAAACCGCCGCCGAAGTGCTTACTGGCATGACAGGGAGTCACGGCAAGTCCGCTCGTCTGCGCTCTCTGCCCGTCATCAACGCCAGTGACGAAGCACGTATGGCACACGAACAGGAAAAGGCCGGGGCGAGTCGCTAGCATGTAGGGACAGATGTATCCTGTCCGTTAGTTACCAGTATATCCCACGTGCGGACAGGATACATCTGTCCCTACATGGGTCTCACGGCGATAGCCGACGGTTGGAGAACACATGCAAGGGCCAGCACCGAAACAGGAATCATTATCGAATACAACGCAAACGCAATGTATTCGCGTTCTCGTCGTCGATGATCACGAGGTCGTGCGACGTGGTATCTGTGCGGTGCTGAATGCGGAACCCGATTTCGAGGTTGTCGGGCAGGGCAATACAGGCAATGAGGCTATTCGTCTCGCCTCGCAACTACAACCCGATATCGTGTTGCTCGATGTCTTTCTCGGCACGTCTAACGGGCTAGACATCGCGCAACAACTGCTACGCGCTCATTCAGCAATGCGCGTCGTCATCTTCACGGGCATCACTGAAAACGATACACTACTACGCGCTATGCGAATCGGAGTGCATGGCTACTTACAGAAGGCTATGCCTCTGAATAAGTTACTCGATGCCCTACGTGCCGTCTCTCGCGGTGAGCGCGTCATTGATGATCCCCAGGCTATAACGCACGTTCTCAATGAACTCAGTCGTTTGAGTCGGGAGCAGGATCGTCTGCGCTCTGGCCTTACGGAGCAAGAGATCGAACTGATACGCCTCGCGGCAGAGGGACGTAGCAACAAAGAGATTGCAGCACGGCAATTCTGGAGCGAGGTCACAGTCAAACGTAAAATGCAGGATATCTATCGAAAACTACAGGCAACCGACCGCGCCCCGGCTGTCGCTGAAGCAATGCGTCTGGGCTTGATATAGGGTGTAATGAATTATACCCGTACACATTGGGGCTATAAATTATGATGCCCCTGGAAAGGAATAATACATCATGGTGGCATGTCCACAATGTGGCACGATGAATGAGAGCGACGCGAAGAACTGCAAGAGTTGCCGCGTCAACCTGTACTGGGCCTTCCAGCATTATGAGGAACTCGCCCGACTACGCGAGGCCAATAAGCTTACGCCGCGCCCCAACTCGGCCTCATTCCTGGTTGAGACCAGCAAGAAAATCGACGATGGCCCCACAGCAGGGTGGCTCCGCAACACCATCAAGAAATTCGGCTTCAAAGAGGCCGGCAAAAAGGTCAGCACCATCTCCGAATAATGGTGTAATCAATCTTCGTCAGGTGTTGCCCATGTTGTGCCGTGATTTATCACGGCTGTGCGCCTTATAGCTCTCCACACAGCCGTGATAAATCACGGCACAACATGGATTTATTGCATCGTTGTTTGAGCGTCGAACGTGTAACTAGTGGTCAGACATATCCCAATGGCTATGTTCAATTTACGTGAAGGAGACCACTGTGAAATCATCAACGGAGACGCTGAGACAACTCGATGAAAGTCCCCTCTCTAGCTTTCATCTGAAAACCGTGCTGACTTCCGGCATGGGCTTCTTTACCGATGCTTACGACCTCTTTATTATCGGCGTGGTCTCGACCATCCTCAAAAACGTCTGGCATATCAGCACACTTGAAATCTCGCTTTTGAGCAGTACCGCGTTGTTGTCTGCGGCATTAGGAGCGGTTATCTTCGGACGTATCGCAGACCGTTTCGGACGCAAATTCGTGTATGGCTATGAATTGCTTGTGCTGGCAATTGGAGCTATTGCCTCTGCCTTTTCCCCAAACATCATCTTGCTACTCATTTTCCGTTTTATCCTCGGTCTCGGCATCGGCGGAGATTATCCTGTCAGCGCCACGCTGATGAGCGAATATTCCAATCGCTATGATCGCGGCAAGTTGATAACGCTCGTCTTCTCAACTCAGGCTCTTGGACTAATTATTGGGCCGTTGTTGACAGTGCTACTGCTCGTGAGTGGAGTTAACCAGGACTTGACGTGGCGCATTCTGTTAGCGGCTGGTGCGATTCCAGCACTGGCAACATTCGGGCTGCGTCGTCAGATAACGGAGTCTCCACGTTTCGCGCTGGCACATGGCAACGTGCAAGAGGCAGAGCAAGCGGTACAGAGAGTGGTGAGTGGAAGACGCGATGGTGGACAATTTCATAAACTGCATCAACAATTGACCGACGGTTCGGTAGAGAAGATT
>DAIQNC010000206.1:0-1268 GCA_036788655.1 Ktedonobacteraceae bacterium | reverse complement strand
CGATCAAGATTGCGACAGACGGAGATGGAGTGCATGTACGTCCAGGCCCAAAAGCTTCCACACGCGAATTGTTGACAACACGCCATTTTCTCATATGGCTCCTGGGTACTGCTGGTTGCTGGTTTCTCTTGGATGTTTCCTATTACGGTACAACCGTCTCCACACCGCTCGTCATCAAGCTATTCAGTCCACAGACGACCTTAATTCAGAACATGCTCTATACACTGCTCATCTTTGTCATTGCAGCACTACCTGGTTATATTGTCGCGGCACTGACGATTGATCGGCTTGGACGGAAGCGCGTTCAATTTCTAGGCTTCGCTGTAATGACGATATCCTATGCTCTGCTCTTTGTCTTTCCTGCATTGACGCAGATTGCATGGACATTCCTGCTCCTCTACGGTCTGAGCTACTTTTTTACCGAGTTCGGCCCGAACGTCACAACCTTTGTGCTACCCGCCGAAATCTTTCCAGCCGAGGCACGTACAACCGCGCACGGCATTTCAGCAGCAACTGGCAAAATCGGTGCGTTCATCGGTGCATTTCTCTTTCCCCTCATGCTCGGCTCCCCCATCTTCAAGTTGTCAGGAGCAATGGGTGTAGCTGCATTCGTTGCACTTGCCGGATTTGCGTTAACATTTGTGTTGCCCGAACCCGACCACAAATCGCTGGAGACGATTGAACGCGAGGGGGAAGGTGAAGATGAGAAGGCTGAGGCGAAGACAAGCTAAAGCTTTAGAACAGATAATTCTGCCTCGTTTCTGCTATCTTCAGATTTCCAGGACGAACTCCATCCGTAGCAATACCAAGAATTAGCACTGGTATATCAATATCAGATACACCTCTATGTTCTAAATCCCATACGAACTGCTCAAAATACGAGACGCCCGTAGACATCTCTTCGGCAAAGGCTTTCACAGGTACAATTTCAATGCCACAATCTATGACACCCATCTTCGCAAAAATGGTCATTGTAGCGCACACGTTATACACCATAAACGAATATTTGCCGAATTGTACCTCGATACCCAACTGTGCTTTCACAAAATCCATATCTCGAAACGGTGCTGATTCTTTTCTACTATTAACAGGTGGCGTATAACCCGCGACATAGTAGTCTTTTGAGTATTCAGCAATGACCTTATAGTTTCTCCACCCTCTCTTCGCAAATTCCTCTTTGAAAGCATTATTTAATGCTGGTGGACTATAAATAAGTTTACCCAGCATAGTTTTCTCTTTACTTTCTTTCGTTTTGTGCTTCTCGGCAT
>DAIQNC010000205.1:2496-7029 GCA_036788655.1 Ktedonobacteraceae bacterium | reverse complement strand
GGTACTGGCCCTCACGGGTATCGTTTACTCTTCTGCAATGGCACGATATTGGACGAACCGGACAACCGTTTCATGGGCAATACGGGTGTCTTTCGTCCAGAGCAATCAGCGCAGCATTTGCTCGATACCATCATGCGCGATGGCTGGGAGCATCACGTCGCCGTTGTTGCCGGGCATATCGCGCAGGAGCTAGCTGCCCTTGCACAATTGTTGCATATCGAAGTCGTTGCTTTGTAATTCTCTCGCTCTTATTTCGTTGTTCCATTCCGTAATCCGTTCCGTTTGTCAGATGTACAACGTTTATCTGGTTACTGCTTCTACAAGCAGGAAAGGCGGCTCTCATGGACTTCAAAGACGACGTACAGCCTCATTCAGATGTGAATTCGCAAGTGGAAGAGGCTTCCTCAACTTCTCCCGATGTATTGACCGATCTCACGACACGCCCGATATCGCGCCGCTCAGTGTTGAGCAAAGGGGTGACGGCTGGTCTCGGTGTTACCGCGCTAGGTTCCTTCCTTGCCGCGTGTGGTGGCTCCGGTGGGTCAAGTTCGTCTGGCCCTGTCACCATCCAGTTCGCGGCCCTCAGTGACACGACAGGCGAGCAGACGAATGAAATCAACAAGTTCAATCAGATGAATGCGGGTAAAATCAAAGTCGAGTATGTGCAGTTGCCGCCTGTGGCGACAGACCAGTATAGCAAGTTCGTGACAGGGTTCCGCGCCCAATCAACGACCCCCGATGTGGTGCATATCGACGTGACATGGCCTGCACAATTTGCCACTCCCGGCTGGCTTGCTCCTATCGATAGCTATGTGAATAGCAGCTATCTGAACCAGTTCTGGCCCAGCGCACAGGCTGTTGGCAAGGTGAACGGAAAACTCTACGGTATTCAACGCTACATGGACATTGGAATGCTCTACTACCGCACCGACCTTGTGCAGAAGTACGGTGGTACAGTGCCACAGACGCGCTCGGACATGGAAACGATGGCAATGGAGATGCTCTCGAAGGAGAGTAGCCTGAAATATGGCTATCTCATGCCAGGCAAGAAGATCGAGGCCATTGTCGATGAGTGGCTGGAGTTCATCTGGGGTGCAGGTGGCAATATTGGCAACCCAGGAAACCTCCAAGTGAGCAATGCAACCGCAGTAGATGCTTTGCAGTACATGCACGACCTGATTTACACGAAAAAACTTTCACCACAGGGTACGAACACCTATGCGCCATTAGACATCCTGTCGCTCTTTAGTAACGGTTCGGCTCCGTTTATGCGAAACTGGACGTTTGCCTATGCCATTGCGAACAATCCTTCGCGCTCGAAAATCGCTGGCAAAGTCAGTGTTGCACCAACGCTAGCAACAACAGGAAACAGTGGTCACGGTTGTACAGGTGGCTGGGTGCTGGCAATCAACGCCTTCTCACAGCATAAAGATGAGGCATGGAAGTTCATCGACTACATGTTGAGCAAGGATACACAGACCTCGCTGGCAATGAATGCAGGTCTCGTGTCGAGCCGCCCTGATGTCGTCAATGATGCAACAGTGCAGGCAAAGGTTCCCTACTTCAAGCAACTTGGCAGTATTCTGAACACGGGTGACAATCGCCCTGCACTCAAGAGCTACAACCAGTTCACGACACCCTTACAGGCAGCAATCAGTAGCGTGTTGAGCAATCAGGGTTCTGCCTCTGATGCCTTGAACGGCGTCCAGTCTCAGGTAGGATCGTTGACATAACATGTAGGGGCGTTATGCTATAACGCCCTGCGTGATTGAGAACGCCCTGTATGCTGATGCATCGTGACAACCAGGGCGTTATAGCATAACGCCCCTACATGGTTTCGATGTAGAAATTATTTATTGTCCCATAGCAGATTATATGAGGGAGCTTATGGCGACATTACAATCACCGGTGGCGAAAAGTGTGCGTGCCGTAAAAACGCCGCCGCTTGCCCGTAAAGAAGAGCGTCTTGCATGGCTGTTGCTATTGCCTGTTGTGCTGGCACTGCTCGCGCTTGGTGTCTATCCTGCGCTCAGTACCATCTTGTTTTCGTTTCAGACTGGCGGCTCATTTGGCCTCGGTACGACATGGGCAGGTATAGCCAATTACGTCAAGCTCGTGAAGGATATCCAGTTCTGGCAAGCCTTCAAATTCTCGATATTGTACAGCATCATTACTGTTATCGGGCAGATGATTTTTGGAACGGCACTGGCATTGCTCGCCAATCGTAAATTCGCAGGACGCTGGCTTGTACGTGCGGCAGTTCTCTTTCCATGGGCCATTCCAACGGCGACAAACTCGGTTGTGTGGGCTTATATGTTCAACGACCAGTATGGACTCATCAATAGCTTGCTTGAGCATGTCGGTCTGATGAATCCTGCACATCCTTTTGTGTGGCTAGGAACATCGCAGTCTGCAACTGTTCTCATCTATATCCTGGCAATCTGGAAAGCGAACTCGCTAGTCGCATTGCTCGTATTGGCTGGTCTACAATCCATATCCGATGAAGTTTACGAGGCGTCGCGTATCGACGGAGCCAGTCCCTGGCAGACATTGTGGCGTATTACGATACCGTTGCTGCGTCCAACACTTGCTGTCACGCTTATTCTGCGTACTATCGAGTCGCTACAGGCGTTCGATTTGATTAGTGCATTTACCAATGGCGGCCCAGGAAATGCAACGCAGAACCTCGGACTCTACATCTATGTACAAATTCAGCAATTTGGCGACTTCGGCTATGGTTCAACTATCGCAATGGTCTTGATGGTCGTCACGCTGGCCTTCGTCTTTGTGTATCTTCGTATGCTACGTCGTCCAGGGGCATAAGAAAGGAAACAGCTATGGCGATATTCGATGCCTCTTCACAACAGGGACTCCTTTCACAGACACGAGCGCGGACACGTTTTTTCTCGCCTCGTTTTCGGCAGATATCCGGTATGGGCGGCTTCTATCTGCTGCTTGCCTTGATACTGCTCATTCAGTTTTTCCCGATGCTCTGGGCCTTGCTGACTTCATTCATGACAGCGGCACAGACAACCTCAATTCCTGCAACCCTCTTTCCAACACAACCAACCGTATCGAGTTATGTATCAGCCCTACAGGGCGATATTGGTCACTATTACATCAACAGCATTATCGCGTCGCTCGTCTCAACAGTGATTACGATGGTGCTAGGGACGCTGGCGGCTTACGCTTTCGCACGTCTACGCTTCCGTTTTAAGACGCCTATCCTGGTGTTTGTCCTCTCGCTCTCGCTCTTCCCACCGTTAGCGCAGGTGATTCCGATTTACCAGATTTTGCAATCACTACACCTTGTAGGGACACTGGGAGCCTTGATTCTGCCATACTCCATATTCGGTCTACCTCTGGCAATTCTTATCATGACGGGCTTCTTTCAAGAGGTTCCGCTAGAGTTTGAAGAGGCTGCGGTGGTTGATGGCATGTCGAGACTGAGAGCATTGTGGGAAATCATTCTGCCCATCACCGTACCGGGTCTGTTTGCAACGGCAATCATCGTGTTCGTAGGAGACTGGAACGAGTACCTGTTCGCGCTGAACTATACCACGACGGGAACATATACCTTACCCGTTGGTATCGTCAATATCAGCCAGACCGAGTTCACCACGAACTTTGGTGTGCTGTCTGCCGCAACGGTGATGTCTGTCGTGCCGCTTGTCATACTTATCCTGCTATTAGAGCGACGCATTGTTTCTGGTCTGATGGCGGGTGGTTTGAAAGGATAGCAAAGCTAGAAAGGACTCTGCTCCTATGAAATTTTATCTTGATACTGCTCAATTACATGAGGTACGTGAGGTCGTCGCCTGGGGAGTCCTGGGCGGCATCACCACTAATCCCTCGCATGTAGCGAAGGCAGGGGTACGTGACCTGCGTTCACATATTCAAGAGATGTGCTGGATTGCCGATGTCCCTATCAGCGTCGAAGTGGTCACGCTTGATGCTGACGAGATGGTGGAGCAAGGTCTGGACTATGCCACGTGGTCGCCCAACGTCGTCGTCAAGCTCCCCACCGTTCCCGAAGGACTCAAGGCGATGGCGAGAGTGACAAAGACACCCGTTACCGCGACCTGTACAGGATGTCCACACTTCGAGGGCTGTCCCATCCGTGAGCGTTTCGCGGCAGAGGATGCCTTGACACGCATTCCGAAAGTCAATGCCACGCTCATCTTTTCCCCGAATCAAGCAATGCTCGCATTAGCTGCTGGTGCAAGCTACGTCAGTCCATTCGTAGGACGACTGGATGCCATCGGCGCGGATGGTATTCAACTCGTCGTTGATATCGCTGAGATACTGCGTGTGCAGGAGCAATCAGGCGAGATTATCGCCGCCGCCATACGCCATCCCGTGCATGTCACTGAATCGGCGAAGGCAGGAGCGCATATCGCAACGATGGCCTACGACGTGTTGACGCAACTCATTCAGCATCCGCTAACTGATCTGGGTTTGGCAGGGTTCATGGCGGACTACGAACGGAGCAAGCAACAATGACGACACCTGCACCTGTACATATTCAGCAAC
>DAIQNC010000205.1:0-2436 GCA_036788655.1 Ktedonobacteraceae bacterium | reverse complement strand
GACATCGTGTTATTGTGAGCGATGAACCATTTGCCTCGCAAACAATTTACACCAACACGCCCAATCGTCCACCAGAGGAGCAGTCTCAGGCAACTTCAACGTCGGTGATTGTGAATACTGATGCGTCTTCGACAAACACAACTCTGCTGAATGTACAGGTGCTATCGTCGCGGATTGTACGGGTGCGAATTGGCAATGAAAAAGAACTTGCCTCGTCACGCGATTTTGGAATGCTTGTCCCGAACGTTCTGAAGACCTTCGAGCCACTTGCTACACCTACGCTCAACAAGACAGCGCATGATGTAACCGCGTCTATCGAGGGCGTGACTGTGCAGATTCAGCGCGACCCATTCGCTCTTCGTATTTCCTGCGATGATGTGCCAGGAGCAACGGTTGAGACGGCACTCGATGACCGTAATGTACATGGTCTATTGAGTACGCCACCTGCTGGTATCTTCGCTGGTGGAGCGGCTGATGCAATGACAGGAGCTTACTGGTCGTGGCAATTGACGCCCGAAGAGCATCTCTATGGATTGGGCGAACGCTTCAATTCGCTCGATCATCGTGGTGAGCGCGTGACATTGTGGGATACAGATGCATGGGGAACGACCAGTGCATCATCCTACAAATATGTGCCATTCCTGCAATCATCACGCGGCTATGGTCTCTTCTTTCATACACCAACGCCTGTCACTGTGCAAGCAGGAGCATTGTCGGTTCGTGCAGGTCTGGCCTGTGTTCACTCATCTCAATTAGACCTCTTCATTGTCTTTGGAAAGACGCCGAAGGAGATTCTGGAAGCTTATACGCGCCTGACTGGACGTGCCACGCAACCGCCTCGCTGGGCCTTCGGCACGTGGCTCTCGCGCTGTCGCTATCAGACACGTGCCGAGGTCGAGGCGGTTGCCGAACGCGCACGGGCCGAGGATGTCCCATGTGATGTTCTGCATATCGACCCGGCATGGTTGGAGCGTCCCGGCCTTTCGTGCGATTTTGTCTCTAATGAAACCGCATTTCCTGACCTTGCAGGCATGGTGCGTTCTCTAGGTGAGCGTGGCTTCAAGATTTCGCTGTGGGAACTGCCATATATTTCCTCACAGGCAACACGCTATCAAGAAGCTGCCAGAGCTGGCTATTTTCTGAAAGATGTCGATGGGCAACCCATCAGTGCTGACTTCGGTACGCCGCTCCCTGACGGACATATTCGCGCCTTGCTCGACTTCACCAATCCATCTGCACGAGCGTGGTGGCAAGACCAGCACCGTCCCTGGCTACGTGCAGGTGTCGCCGTCTTCAAAACCGATTTTGGAGAGGGCGTTCCCGTCGGCGCACGTGCATGGAATGGTATGAGCGGCTACGAATTGCACAACCTCTATCCTCTACTCTATACCGCCGCTGTGCATGACGTCATTACGCAGGAGACGGGACGCCCTGGTATGGTCTGGGGACGTTCAGGGTGGGCTGGCATTCAACGCTATCCCGCGCAATGGGGTGGCGACCCTAAAACGGATGTATGGGCCATGCGAGCCTCGTTACGTGCTGGATTGAGCATGGCTATGAGCGCACCGGGCGTCTGGGCGCACGATATTGGGGGCTTTTACGGGCCACCACCTTCGCCCGAACTCTATATTCGCTGGACGCAATTTGGCATGTTCTCACCACTCACACGCGCACACGGCACAACGCCGCGTGAACCCTGGGAGTTCGGTCAACAGGCACTCGATATCTTCCGTCGCTATGCCAAACTTCGCACACGCCTCAATCCCTATCTCTATAGCACCGCATGGCAGACGCATGAGCAGGGTGTACCGATGATGCGTCCACTCGTCCTCGAATTTCCCGATGACCCTGCCGTTGCGACCATCGACGATAGCTACATGCTTGGTTCATCTATGCTAGTTGCCCCTGTTTTCAGTGATTCACCTGAACCTATCGCACGTACTCTCTATTTGCCGAAAGGCGAGTGGATCGACTTCTGGACAGAGAAGCGATACAACGGCGGTACGTACATCACAAAACAGGTCGCGCTTGATACCATCCCCGTCTATGTTCGTGCCGGAAGCATCCTGCCACTTGCCCCCGAACGCGCCTATGTTGGAGATGAACTGCCCGACTCTATCACGTTGGAAGTCTATGTCGGCGAAGAAAGTTCTTCGAGCATTGTCTGGGATGCCGAAGGTCATGCAACTAATTTGCAATTAACGCGAACTGCTGACGGCTGGCAACTGGCAATTCAGGGAGAGCGAACTATAAACTGGGCTGTACGATGGCATACGGAGACGGGTGTAAAGGAAACCAATTCGGAACGATTTGCACAAGGCAATTTCTATCTATAGTCCGACGATGTATCGCGGACGTGAGCCTATACAGATTAGCGCACGTCCGCGATACATCGTCGGACTATAGATATGCAAGATTCATCAAAAACCCTTGACA
>DAIQNC010000204.1:5231-7083 GCA_036788655.1 Ktedonobacteraceae bacterium | reverse complement strand
TTGGAACGAAATGTGATGTTTGATGCAGACCGTGACCGTGACAAGGCGGCTGACCTGGAGCGCGATACACTACAGGATGCTGACCTGAGCAACCTGGCGCAAAGCGACAGCCTACGCCTCTACCTGCGCGAGATTTCCCGTATTCCCCTTCTCAGTGCCGCCAGCGAGGTGCGACTGGCAGAACGTGCGGAACGCGGCGACAAGGAAGCGCGGAACCACTTGATTGAGGCCAATTTGCGTCTGGTCGTGAGCATAGCCAAGAAATATGTCGGTCAGGGGCTTTCTCTGGAAGACCTCGTAGGTGAAGGCAACATCGGTTTGATTCGCGCTGTAACGAAGTTCGATTACAAGAAAGGCTTCCGCTTTTCTACCTATGCCACGTGGTGGATTAAGCAGGCCATCACTCGCGCTATTCTCGAAGGAACTCGCGTTGTGCGTCTTCCTGTCTACATCATGGAGGAGGTGATGCGTGTCAAACGCACCACACGCCAGTTGTATCAAGAACTTGGACGTGAGCCAACGCCGGAGAATATCGGCGCACGCCTCGATATGACGCCAGAGCGTGTCAGTGAATTGCTCGTCTGGGCTGAGAAGGTCTTCTCGCTTGATGCGCCCCTTTCCGAAGAGGAAGAGAACACGCTTGGTGATATTATCGAGGACACTCGCGAACGTGGCCCCAGTGAATTGACTGATCAGCGTCTTTTGCGTGACGAGATTCGTAAGGTGCTGAACCAGCTTACACTCCGTGAGCGACAGGTCATCGAGCTACGTTTCGGCCTTGTCGATGACCACGACCACACGCTTGAAGAGGTCGGGCGTAAACTGCGCGTCACGCGAGAGCGTGTTCGTCAGATAGAGGAGCGTGCCATTCGCAAACTCCGTCATCCGCAAGCCAGCCGCATTCTGCGAGAGTATCTGGATTAGTTTTGTAGTGCTAGAACGCACGGCGTGTAGGAAATTCTCTGTAATTCCTTGCAAGCCGTGTGTTTTTTTGGTCAAAATAACGTATATTGTAAGTGAGGGACAGTACCTTCGACGGCGATACACTATGTTGCTATCTGTATTGCGTTTTATGAGATAGTAAGCATCCAATCTTTGTACTATATTTGTCATTTGATGCTGTTGTTACATATTCAGTACGTCTGTAACGTTCACTGAACTGGTATGTTGTAAGGAAAGGTTTTATGAATGAACTGGCTGGTCAGAGCCTCGGCGGATACCAGTTGGAAGAAGAGATTGGGCATGGCTCAATGGGGGTTGTCTATCGTGGCAAACAGATTGCATTAGGCAGAGAGGTTGCCATCAAGGTGTTGCCAAAGGCATTAGCGCGTGATAGTTCATATATTGCGCGTTTCATTCGTGAGGCGCAGATTATTGCTGGCCTCAATCATCCCAATATTGTACATATTTACGATGCCGGGCAACAGCATAAATTGCTATATTTTGCTATGGAGTATGTGCAAGGTCCGACACTTGCCAGTCTCCTCTATCTTGATGGGGCTATTCCTCAACATCTTGCTGCGGAGTATGCTGCACAAATCGCCGAAGCCCTTGATGTTGCCTACAAGGAGCGCAATGTCATTCACCGCGACATCAAACCGGAGAACTTGATGCTTGACCGTTGGGGCAAAATCAAAGTTATGGACTTTGGCCTTGCACGTGCCCTTGGAAACCAACCCATCACTGTTGCCAGAACACTTGTTGGAAGTATCTACTATGCGTCACCGGAGCAGATATGGGGTTATACACTCGATAATCGTAGCGATATTTACGCGCTCGGCGTCGTATTATATGAGATGGTCACAGGGCAACGTCCTTTCACAGGCCGTTTCATGCCCGAACTCACGCAGAA
>DAIQNC010000204.1:2087-5221 GCA_036788655.1 Ktedonobacteraceae bacterium | reverse complement strand
GTGAGCGGGCCTCTACGTCCGCCAGGATCACTCATTGAGAACCTCTCACCCGACCTTGAACGCATTATCCTTACCGCGATGGCACGAGACCGTGAGCAACGGTATGAAGATGCTGGCATGATGGCACGAGACTTACGCTTGTTGCACCTTACGCCTCAAGCGTCTTTCACCTTGCCGGATACAACACAGCGAAACGGGCGTGACCATGTTGTTGTTCAGCCACCGAAGCGTCCTCAGTCCCAACGCTTGAATTACGATGCCGTTGATGTTGCAGCGAAACAAGAGATGCCAGCAGCACGTCCAGAGCCAGTTGAGCCACGTCGAACTCATAACGTGCTGGATACCCCTACTATTCCACTTGCATCTCCTGTCTTGCCTGTTTCTCCTGTACAAAGACGACGCCCTGACGTGCAGATGCAAAAGCGCGGCCTGTGGAGACGTATTCTGCGTTTATTCAGGCGAAAGTAAACGATTTGTAAGGTCAAATGAGTTGCATACCTGCACCTTAGCTTCTATACTATGCTTGGAAACTATTTTCAGGAGTCTATACGTGCATGGGTTTTCCACAAATAAATTTTGGTATCGCTTTTCTCGCGGGGTTGCTCTCATTTCTCTCGCCCTGTGTGTTGCCGCTTGTCCCAATCTATCTTGCTCAACTTGTGGGGCAGAGCGTCTATCAATCAACTGAGGAGACGGGAACGCTCCAGCGGCGACTTACAACGCTGCTTCATGCGGCTATGTTTGTGCTTGGTTTCACGCTTATGTTCATCGCGCTTGGAGCAACCGCGAGTACGCTGGGTGGCTTTTTGAAATCGCAGCAGTTTTTGTTACGCTCAATCGGGGGAATTCTTCTGGTGCTGGTCGGCCTACACCTGACTGGATTACTTCCCCTCTCGTTTCTCAACTGGCAGAAACGATTTGAGTTTCATCCAACTCGTCCTGGCTATATTGCCTCACTCATGACAGGTATTGTCTTCGCCATCGGTTGGAGTCCCTGTGTGGGGCCGACGCTCGCCGTCATTCTAGGATTTGCCGCCAGTGCCACGACACTGCGAGAAGGTGTGTTACTGCTCTTGATATATTCGCTCGGTCTGGGCTTACCATTCCTGTTGCTCGGTCTGGGCCTCAATCAGACAAGCCACATTCTCAAATGGCTCAAGCCGCATCTGCACACAATCGAGATAGCTACAGGTATCTTGCTCATGATTGTGGGTGTTGTTATTTTCTTCAATCTGCTTGTCTATCTGTACTCATACTTCCCTGTAGGAATACGTTTTTAGATAGGGGCAAAATGGAAAATCTGCCCCTACACGCTTGCAGAAACGGTTCGTAAAAACTATTATCACGCCACTACATGAGAAATAATACTATGGCACAAGCATCAATTCAACAAAAACAGAAATTGCCGCAACCGTTTCATCTCGGCATGAATGTCGTCTACATGACAGGTGGAATACTCGCTCTGCTGCTCTTTTTTCCTGGGGCTTCTGTCCTGAGTCGTTTACAGTGGCTTGACAGTGGTATATGCGCTCAACTCTTGTCTCATTCGTTTTATCCTGGGGGATACCGCTTGCCATTATGCGCTCGCAATACAGGCATCTACCTGGGATTTTTTGTGACGCTTGTGATGCTATATAGCACTGGTAAAGGACGCGCTCAGTATATACCGCGCTGGTCGATAGTCGCAGTGCTGGTGGGGGGGATCGCGGCGATGGCTATTGATGGATTCAATTCACTGCTCCTCGACCTGCATCAACCGCATTTGTACCAGCCAGATAATTTATTGCGCCTCGCTACAGGGCTTGTCACGGGCCTCGCTCTTGCCCTGCTCTTTCTCCCTATGCTAAATCGCCTCTTTTGGCGCGGCTATAACGAGTTACGTAGCGTGGCTTCGTGGAAGGCACTAGCGCTTTTCCTTCCTGTACCCGTTATCTCATTCCTGAGCATCTCATCACAGGCAGCATGGACACTATATCCAGTAGCATTGCTCAGTACCTCCGGTATGCTGACCATGCTGAGTGGCCTCAACATGATTGTGCTTGTCGCGGTGAGTAAACGTGACGAGACATTCGAGAGCTATGGTGAACTACTCCCATTTTTCGCGCTGGCCCTGCTCTGTGCCGTTGGAGAGCTGCTCTTGTTAGCTCAGGGCAGAGTTGCGCTTGTCCACTTGCTCGGCGTATAAACCTATACACACTGTTGCAATGCCGGGCAATGTTCAGATATTGGAAAGCGTAGGTGTTATCCCTCTAAGTCGGTGAGAATCTCGATCTCGATATCTTTATCAATCACTGCCGTTCTTGCATCGCCCCGTGCAAGGCGCAATACAGCCTCACGTAAGTGTTCTGGCGCACGCTCGAATGCACATCGCTCATGAATGAGTCGCTTAATGCTCATATCGAAGTGAAATCGGCACTCGCAACTGGGACAACTCGCCAGATGTTGCTGGACAATAATAATTTCTTCAGAACTCAATTCCCGATCAATATAGAGGTGCAAACGAGCAACAGTTTCAACACAATCTAAACATTCCATAGAACCCTCTCCTTCGTGGGTGTATCATTTCCTGCACATTGTAACATACTATAAGGGGGCTTTCATTCCCTGCGCGTATGAGATATACTAAAAAGAGCCTTTTCAGGAGAGGTGCAAGGCTTCAAAGAGAAGCTTTGCTATAAGGAGCGTTTGATGCCGGAACAGTCACAGCAATCATCGAAGTCATTAGTTACTGATACAACAGTGTCTCAATCGACTACTCAAGAGAATCAACAGTCACAGAATACAATATCATCGAATAAGCCGAGAGCGAATACGCAGACAAGTGAAGCACAAGATAGCAATGTTCAGAATGCTCAAGAGGGAAAGGACGATGTGTTTTCCAGTGAGGTACATGAGCAACTGAATACGCCACCCGCTACCCCACCAACCGAGGATTTTGAGGCAGGTGTTATTGCTCAACTGGATAGCCTCTATCGTACCGCTTTGCGTTTGACCAATAACCGTCAAGAGGCAGAAGACCTCGTGCAGGAGACGATGCTGAAGGCTTTTCGTTTCTCGCATACCTATCAGCCAGGGACGAATTTACGGGCGTGGCTTTTCCGCATCCTGAACACATCTGCGATTAACCGCTATCG
>DAIQNC010000204.1:0-2077 GCA_036788655.1 Ktedonobacteraceae bacterium | reverse complement strand
ACGCATCCAACACCGTCACCACTTCCTGAAGGTGAAGATTTCTATCTGTATAATCAGATTCGAGATTTGAGCGGACAAGAGTTGTCGTCCGGGGCAGAGGAAGAGGTACTGAGTAAATATCTTGATGAGGATGTGTATAAGGCACTGGAAGACCTTCCCCCGAACTTCCGTATGGCGGTCATCCTCGCGGATATCGAAGGTCTCTCCTATAAGGAGATTGCCGAGGTACTGCAAATTCCTATTGGAACGGTCATGAGCCGCATTTCTCGTGCGCGTCGGCAGTTGCAGCGTTCCCTCTGGCAATATGCTCAGGATAGAGGCTACGTCAAACCACAGGTCTCCAACTCGTGACAAAACAACGTCTTTCTTCTAAAGAGAGCGCGAGTAGCGTACATGTTCACTCATAAAGATAGGTGTAGATGAGTTACTAATGCTACTCGCGCTTCGCTTTGCTACCCCTTCCACTTTGCGATTCAGAGGTTCCACGTGTTCCCGGCGTTCAACGCGATTTCATCGTATGCTGCACAATGTCGTTGCCAGCACGTGTGATTCGTACAATTACGCAACGCCTATCCATCATATCCACGGTACGAGTGACAAGCCCTTTGCGTTCGAGGCGCACAATCGCTTTTGTCGCAGCTGCGGAACTCACTCCTAAGACTTCTGCTACCCCACCTACCGACCAATGATCACGCCGTGCCAGAAAATGAAGCACTTCAACCTGACGAGGGGTAGCACCTATATTCTCCCCCTGTACAATAGTCATCTTTCTATCTCCTGTTATCTCTTCATACAAAAGCACACAACCGGTGTGTTGTTCTATGAGAAAAGACGTTGCTTGTTTCCATGTCGGGTAGTGCCGTACCCCTATTTTCAAGGTTCTTTATCCTTTGGGAATACTGTAGAGGTGCAATTCATTGCACCCGTCGTCTCCAGGCGCACGGGTGCAATGAATTGCACCTCTACAGTACCTTGATGGCAGGAGACTCATTTTTAGCAGGGAAACAATTATTAGAGCATTGAATGCGATTGTGGAAGTTGTGCGTTCTCACTGAATGGCTTAGAGGCATCGGCATCACGAAGCGAGAAAATAAATGTGCTACCTTCACCCTCTTGTCCGCTACTGTCTATCCAGATGTTGCCGCCCATCACATGAACAAGACGTTTACAGATATACAAACCTAAGCCCGTACCACGTTCCGGGCTGTTCATATCGCGTTCGAGACGGACAAATCGCTCGAAAAGACGTGTTTGCTCTTCTACAGGTACACCTGGGCCATAGTCACGTATGTATGTGCAAATCATGTCATCTTCTCGACGTGCTGAAATGTCAATAGGGGTAGCAGCGGGTGAATACTTGAAGGCATTGCCGAGGAGATTGAGTATAATCTGGTGCAGGCGTATCGTGTCGGCATGGACGTAGAGGTCTTCTGCAATAGTCACGTGTACCTGCCGCTCTCCACGCTTCGCAATGCCATCGAGCATCTCGACAATATACGTCACCGCTTCAAGAAGTTGTATACGCTCCAGCTTCGTGCGGTCAATCGTGAACTGCATCTGGTTGGCATCCATAATATTGTTGACCATGAGCATCAGTTCGTTACAACCACGATGCGCCTTCTCAATAAAATCTGCACTCGTCGCTGTATCGAGCGTGTCGTGATACTGTGTTAGCAACTCCAGAAATCCCAGTACAGAGGTTAGGGGAGTACGTAATTCGTGAGATGCTGTCATAATGAACTGGTCTTTGAGCAGGTCAAGTTCTTTCTGGCGTTCGTAAGCAGCCCGAAGTTCAAGCGTGATGTTTGTGTTCTCCAGTGACGCGGCACACTGTTCGGCGAACATCTCCAGTAACCGTACCTCTTCCTTGAGAAATTGATGTGGGCGTCTATACGTAAGTAGCAGTACACCGAGGGGATTACCACTTTTTTTCTTGAGAGGAAGCCACGCGAAAGGGCTATGAGGTTCAGTCGAAAGTGATGAAGACAGTAATGCACGAACTTGATGCTCAAAAGCATCTTTACCACTAAAGAACATTGCATTCCAACGCTCTTGTTGCATTGTGAGCGAAAAGGTT
>DAIQNC010000203.1:0-7099 GCA_036788655.1 Ktedonobacteraceae bacterium | reverse complement strand
GCAACTCCTCTCGACCACATCCCCCGCGCTCTCAGTGCAAGACAACGCTACCCAAAGTCGCCTCGGTTTCATCACACTTGACAGCATCAACCGCGAAATCACGCAGGCGGCACGGAATTCCGCCAGAACCGAGACAAATACTCAGACAGCATCGGTCAATAAAATCGCTCATTAGCACCTTGCTGAACAGGCCATCATCAGCTTTATCAGCACTTTTTGGCTTCTCAGCAGGGTTTGTTTTGTATTGAGAGGGATTTCGTATGCACATTCTCGGCATACATTACATACTACAACCTTATAACTACGACCTGTCGGATTCCAGCAGCATTCCGAACCTGTTCGTAGCGCATCTCACGCTGGTACTCATTACCATGCTCATCTCGATTGCTATTGCTGTGCCTGTCGGGATATTGCTCACGCGCTATCGGCGGTTCTACTTGCCAACGATTACCGTTTCAGGTCTGCTCTATACCATTCCGAGTATTGCAGCCTTCGCCTTACTTATTCCTGTCACGGGACTGTCGTTTGCTACGGTACTCATTCCGCTCGTGCTGTATAACCAGCTTGTCTTGATACGTAATACGACAACTGCCATCAATGGTGTTGACCCACTTCTGCTCGAAGTAGGGCGAGCAATGGGTATGACCTCATGGGAACTGCTCTGGCGCGTCACGTTGCCGCTGGCACTCCCTGTCATCATTGCAGGCATCCGTATTGCCACCGTGACAACCGTTGGTATCGCGTCACTTGCCTATTTAGCAGGACAGTCGAGTCTGGGAAATCTCATTTTTCAGAACATCGTGAGTAACGACACCGATGCAGTTGTGGCAGGGGCCATCCTGACAGCACTCTTTGCCATCGTCGCCGACCTCTTGCTACTGGCATTGCAGGTTTCGCTTAATCGAGGACGTAGCGCGTTAGCAGTCGCGTAAATGCCAGGAAAGGAGGGTACACATCATGGCGTTAATACAGTTCATCCTTGACCCAAAGAACAACTTCGTTGGGGAGACGCTCATCTACCTGGAAATCTGTGGTCTATCCATTTTAGGAGCCATTATTATTGGGGTTGTACTCGGAGCGGCTGTCTCACGCAATGCAATCCTCTCGTTTATCGCGGTAAACCTGAGTGGATTAATTCGTGCCATTCCGGTCATTGCTATCCTTTTTCTCTTTTATCCCGTCTTTGGGGGTGGAATCAAATCGTCGCTCGTTGCGCTCATTCTGTTAGGAGTACCGCCCATTTTGCTCAATACCTACACAGGTATTCGTGGCGTTGACCCTGCCATGATTGACGCCGCGAAGGGTATGGGAATGACTCCATGGCAAATTGCGACAAAGATACAGGCTCCCCTTGTCACGCCGCTCGTCGCGGCTGGCATACGCACAGCAGCTGTACAGATTGTCGCTACCGCAACGCTTGCTGCATTTATTGGTGCTGGTGGCTACGGTGATTATATTGTCGATGGTCTTACTGTTTTCAACTATACGGAGTTGATTACTGGCGCAATCGCTGTTGCCGTAGTCGCTTTAGCCATAGAAATTTTCATGAGTTGGCTTCAACGGGCTGTCACCCCTGGCGGACTCAGTATACAGGAAAATGTAGAAGTCGCTCGTATGTAATAAGCAGGGGCAACAGTCGATAGCCAACAAGCATTTGATGTGCCCTTATACAAACCAGTGTGTTCGTTCACACTATTTCAGGAGGAAGAAATGTCCTTTCTTACACACTCATTTCGAGTGAAAATCATGCTGATACTTGCGGCCCTCTCGCTGCTACTCCTCTCAGCCTGTGGCTCGGCAACAGGCGGCAACGGCGGCAACGGTGGGGGTACATCAAAGGTTCCTATCACCATAGGGAGTAAGCTCGATGTCGAAAATCAGTTGCTCGCCGAGATGTATTCTTTACTGCTAACAAAGGCAGGTTATAGCGTAACGACCAAGCTCGCACTTGGTCAGACGCCAACGCTCTCCACCGCACTCAAAAGTGGCGCAATCAGTCTCTACCCTGAATTTACAGGGACGGCTCTTAGCCAGGTAAACGCCACATCTTCATACGATCCACAGAAGGACTATCAGACGGTCAAGTCAGCCTTCGAGCAGCAGTTTCACATCACATGGCTCGACTATTCGCCTTTGAACGATGGTTACGCCATCTGCACCTCACAGGCCGAGTCACAGAAACTGGGTGTGACAACACTCTCACAATTGGCCCCAAAGGTATCACAGTTGACGCTCGCCACCCAGAGTGATGGTATCACCTATATCGACTTGCTGAAAAATACCTACGGATTCAGCACGAGCAACTTCAAGTCGCTTAAGAAAGTAGACTACTCAATTGGCTTCGAGGCAGTCAAGAACGGCGAAGCTCAGGTGACAGAGTGCTACACGACTGATGGCACAGTCACATCAGGTGGGTTCGTCTTCCTGCAAGATGACAAGCATGGTTTCCCAGAATTCCATCCTGCACCTATCGTGCGTGATAGCGTGTTGCAGAGCGACCCACAAATCGCTCCTGTCCTGAACAAGCTTGCGCCATTGTTGACCACTGATATCAGCATCTCGCTACAAAATCAGGTCGCACAAAAAGCTTCCAGTATGTCGAAGACAGAAGCAATCAAGCAGGTTGCAACATCCTTCCTGCAAAGCAACGGTCTGATGTAACAATATCACGTCCTTTTGCCATCTGGAATGCATGGACGTAATATTGAATGATCACGTTCAACATTCGGAAACATGTAGGGACAGATTCATCACGTCTGTGTGTACTCCGTCGATCCAGGGTACACACGGACGTGATGAATCTGTCCCTACACGTTATTATATGTCAACTTGCAGAAGTAACTAACGCCTTCTCCATCGTATGAGCATCATGCCCCCTCAGATGTTCGCGTATCGCAATCGCAGCAGCAGCACCTTCCCCTGCCGCGCTCACCAGTTGCTTTGTACTCCCTGCACGTACATCTCCTGCCGCAAAGATGCCTTCGGTACTCGTCTCGAAATCAATGCCTGTCATAATGAAGCCGTTTGCGTCGCGCTTGACGATATCTTTGAATGGCTCGCTATTAGGTGCAAGACCAATAAAAACGAAGACACCTGCCGGATGCAATTCTTCTAGCTGGCCCGTTTGCCTGTCTTTTACTACCAATGTGGTCATGCGGTGATTTTCGCCGCGAAACTCGACGACTTCCGTATTGAAACGTACCTCTATCTGTGGTGACTCCATCGCTTTATCCGAAGCCAGTTTGCTTGCAGAAAGCTTATCGCCACGCGCAAGAATCGTGACCTTCGGGGAGAAGCGCGTCAGGAAGGCAGCCTCTTCGACGGCACTGTTGCCGCTTCCGATGACCGCAACATCGCGTCCCTTGTAAAATGGGCCATCGCAGGTCGCGCAAAAGTGGACACCTGCTCCGATAAAATCTTCCTCACCATCCACGTTGAGTCGTCGATAGGTCGAGCCTGTCGCAATCAATACGGCATTACAACGATATTTCTTACCATCCTCGGTCTCGACATAATGCGCGTCCTCATCGTTACCAACATGCACTACCTCATGAGCAGAGAGCAACTCAACACCGAAGCGTTTTGCCTGTCCAATGATGCGCTCGGCAAACTCCGCCCCTGTTACGCCTTCAGGAAAACCGGGGTAGTTATCAAGCCGTTCGGTAATACCTGCCTGTCCGCCAAAGCTACTTCGCTCGATGACCAGCACATCATAGCCGTCACGTGCAATATAGATAGCCGTTGTCAATGCCGTTGGGCCGCCGCCCACGATAATTAAATCGTAGAATTCACATTGCGCCTGTGTATTCAAACCAAGCTTCGTAGCAAGTTGTGCGTTCGATGGCTCAATCAACAATGACCCATCGTCAAACACAATCGTCGGAATGGTCATTCCACCGTTCTGCACTTTCTGCACAAACGCTTGACCCTCTGCATCATTCTCGATATTCACATATTCATAGCGAATACGTTGCTCACCCAGGAATTTCTTGCTGCGTTTACAATCGCTACACCAATCCGTGCCATATAATCGAATAGACATCGAAAAATGCTCCTTCACATTATTTATCGGTTCCGCTCAACCATGCGATGTTTACCATACATAACACGTTCGTGTAGCACATCTATTTCAGAGAACGCAACAATTGTAGGGCTACGAGTTAATGAGCATTTTCCCATGCGAACAGTTCGATGACATAGCCATCGGGGTCACAGATATACATTTGCTGAACACCATCACCGCGTGGTCGCGGCCCACCGACAAGCTCTATGCCCTGTTCGCGCAAATGCTGTTGTGTCGCAGCCAGGTCGTCAACTTCAAACGCGACATGCGTCCCTCGTCCGAGTGCCAGCTCATCCTCATTATAGCCAGGGTGCGTCTGTTTCGTTCGACCTGCTACCTGCTCACCAATCAAATGAATCTGAAAACCCGTCGTATTCAACCACGCGCCAGGAAAATCGAAGCTCTGTGGACGTGGTGTCTCCTGCATACCTAGTACCCGTGTGTAAAAATCGAGCGAACGTGGAACATCCGTCACAAGCAATGAAACATGATCAGCCTTACGAATCATAATCATACCTGCCCTTTCTCGCCTTGTACAAAATCTCAGTTACCTCAGTGTAGCACATATCGCCCAATGAATTCCCTTATTTGTAGTACGGTAATTTATCACGTCTGTAAGCCATGAAGACATACATATGCATAAATCGGCACGTATTGTCAGCGACTTCTTACGTGAGCATGGAGCATCAAAAGATACGAGAGGCTCGGACGCTGGCGAGACCGATGTATGAGGTAGCACTTGATAAACTCAGCAGGAAAATAACACAGGGTGCTTAATGAGACTCGGTGGATGATTCCGTTATTGAGAAATTCGACAACGACTCAATAACCATCAATAGCGCGGAATGGTCGAGGTTGCCATTGCCGTTCGCAACGAGCGAGGTAAATAATTGCTCAACCTGCGTTCCCATTGGCAACACGACGTTGTTGGCTTGCGCGAGTTGTTTGACGATTCTGAGGTCTTTCAGGTGAAACGCGGCTTTGCCTCCTGGCTCGAACGAATGACGAATCATTGATTCGCCCCGTAAATCCATAAAGCGTGTCTGGGCTAGACCGCCACTAAGTACCTTCACGATGATATCCGGTGACACTCCTGATTTCGCGCCCAGAACGAGCGATTCGGAAATAGCCTCGATGATGAGCGCGACAAGCACCTGGTTACATGCTTTCACAATCTGACCGGAACCACTCGATCCACAATAAGTAATCGTTTTGCCTAGTTTTGAAAATAGCGGTTTTGCACGCTCGAAGTCTTCCTCACGCCCACCAACCATGATGGAAAGGGACGCGGTTTTTGCACCTTCTACCCCACCACTTACAGGTGCATCAAGAAGCCGTACATCATGTTGCTCAAGAATGCTACTGAGATGAGTTGTTGTGAGTGGCGAGATGGTACTCATGTCAATGAAGAGCATTTCTGGACGCGCACCCTCTAACAGTCCATTGGAACCAACAATAACTGACTCAACATCTGAACCATCGGGCAACATTGTAATGACGATATCGCTCTGTTCCGCAACCTCTCGTGGTGCCGTTGCCGCCTTTGCCCCTGCACCTACCAGTTCATCAACGGCAGGACGGCTACGATTATAGATGGTAAGTGTGTAACCAGCCGTAAGCAGGTGATATGCCATTGGTTTGCCCATCAAGCCGAGCCCAATAAACCCGATTCGTTCAGCCATAGCTTTCTCCCCGGTACTCGTCTACATACATATGTGATAGCATTTTATCACTTACAGTTAACGAGCCAGCCAGCCTCCATCGACAACAATCATCTGCCCATGAAGATAATCGGATGCAGGTGAGGCCAGAAAGACGACTGCACCAGCCATATCTTCTGGTGTTCCCCAGCGACCTGCCGGTATACGCTCGCTGATTTGACGCTCACGTTGCGTATCTGCCCGTAACGCTGAATTGAGTTCTGTATCCATATAACCGGGGGCAATAGCGTTGACATTGACGCCTCGGCTCGCCCACTCATTGCAGAGAGCCTTCGTGAGTCCAGCTACAGCATGTTTACTCGCTGTATAAGCCGGAATGGTGATGCCTCCTTGAAACGCGAGGAGTGAAGCGATATTGATAATTTTTCCGCCACCTTGCAGCAACATCTGGCGTCCGAAAGCCTGGCAGAAGAGAAAGACGGTACGCAGGTTGATGTTGATGACGGTATCCCAATATTCAAGAGAGAATTCGGTTGCTGGCGCACGTCGCTGTACTCCCGCATTATTGACAAGAATATCGACCCTTCCAAAATAGGAGAGAACGGCATCCAGAGCCTCGTTCGCAGCCGTTTCAGTGCCAACATCAAGCATGAGCGGCAAAAATCGCCGTCCAATGCCATGAATACGCTCCGCTATCATACTAGTATCCGATGAGTGTTGTACTGAAACGATGTCCGCTCCTGCCTCAGCAAGTGCAACTGTCATGCCCGCTCCCAGACCGCGACTTCCACCTGTCACCAACGCAACTTTCCCATCCAGTCGAAATTGATTGAGAATCAAGAGCGTACTCCTTCCGCAATGAGCGTGTAATCATTCGTCTCTTCTCAGCTATTGCTCCTGCAATGGCTCGACGTTCACCAACCAAGCTTGATTCGGGTCTGTTGTGAACTGCCCATAACTGCGCTCGCCAACTTCTCCGCACAGTATCCAGAGATAGTACATACGATGTCCTGGCATTCCGGCTACAGGATGGTAGCCATGTGGGATAACCACTGTATCGCCATCGCGCACAACAATTGCTGTATTCAAACCATGTTCGTATTGTGGCGCATCATACACATATTGAATACCAAAACCCGTCGTTGGTTGTACAAAGAAGAAATAAATTTCTTCATACGGCATCTCCAATGGTGGGTTACGCACATCGTGCTTATGCGGTGGAAAGCTTGTCCAGCCGCCCGGTCTGTTCAACGTCTCGCCCACTTGAATACGCTGTATTGGATAGTCACCGACCGTACCGAGATAGATTTTGCGCTTCCACATCCCTGTTCCATGCGTCGTCTCCTGAGCAGTTTCAGCAGGGAACAACAACGGC
>DAIQNC010000202.1:1513-7102 GCA_036788655.1 Ktedonobacteraceae bacterium | reverse complement strand
GATTTCAGTCTTCACCGCAGCAAGCGAAAGCTTCACGCAGCACAATATCAATGCGACCATTGAGCAGAGCCTGACGAACTTTCGTCCCGTCGTCGAGTTAGCGCAACAGCACCACATTTCCGTGCGTGGCTACATCTCTACTGTCTTTGGATGCCCTTATGAGGGGAGCGTAGACCCTTACAAAGTACTTGATGTTGCTCAAAAGTTGTTCGAGATGGGTATAGCAGAGGTATCGCTTGGTGATACAATCGGCGTTGCCAATCCGCTCCAGGTCGTAGATGTCCTCAATTTGCTGCTACAGCATGGCATTCCTGTAGAGCGGCTGGCTGTACATTTTCACGATACGCGAGGCACAGCACTTGCCAATGTTCTCGCTTCACTACAAGTGGGTGTAACAGTCATCGACTCCTCGGCAGGTGGTCTTGGCGGTTGTCCCTATGCCCCTGGTGCGGCTGGCAATCTCGCCACCGAAGACCTGCTCTATATGCTGCATGGTATGGGCATCGAGACGGGTGTGGATTTAGAGAAAGTCGTCGAGGCGACACGCTTCATCGCGCCACTCCTGGGTCATGCTCCAACCAGTAAGTATTATCAGGCACACGAAGCAGCTTGCAGGGTGTAATGATGAAGTTGGATGAGATGTAGGGACAGATGTATCACGTCCGTGCGCTAAAGATGATCAAGCCAGATGGACGTGATACATCTGTCCCTACATCTTATCCAACTTATTTCGACGCTACGAATTCTCGCGCTTTATTTTATCCTGCATTCTGCGGCTCACAAGGCTTGCAAGCTCATTGCATCGTTCCCCGACCTGTGTAGTCGAGGTGTGTGGCGAGAATGTGAACGACCATCCACCTTTATCCTCGACGATATGCATTTGCCGAACCATCTCCTCACGTGCAAGCGTCCATACGCCGCCAAATGTCCCATCCGCCTGCACAATAACGGCGATAATCTCGTCTTCGTGTGCAGACTCGCTTACATGGGCTATAGCCTCAGCTTTTCCACGAAGCGTTTCGATAGCCTGTAATGTGCGACGTGGCCTGTCAAGCGCATCTTCTGAAAAGCTGTGCATGAGGATTCCCTTCTCTGTATCATGTCTATTCGTTGAACCTTCATTGTATCACGTTCAATATATGACAGAAGATGTCAAGAAAAGACGAGTATACTTTGTATGGAAAGAAGATAGCGTACAAAGGAGCAAGAAACTATGACGCAACAAAATCTCTCTCCCTGGCACTTTTATCAAGGCTGGGATGTGTATCAGAATCATCTTGTCAAAGCTATCGAGCCTCTCACATCGGAACAACTCGCCCTCACAATATCTCCCAATTTGCGCTCAATAGGACAGATTGCAAGGCATATTGTACACACACGCGCTAATTGGCTCTATAACTTGATGGGTGAAGGTGGCCCGGAAGTGGTTGCTATCACGCAATGGGGATATGAGGGCGATGTACCATCTGCTGCTGAACTGGTACGTGGTCTAAATGTAACCTTTCACGCATGGCAGGAATGTCTGCAACGCTGGACACAAGAAGATATGGACTATGTGTTCAGAGGCGAACGCTATGGACAATCATACGAACTTTCACGTCAATGGGTGGTCTGGCACATCATCGAGCATGACCTGCATCATGGTGGCGAACTCTCATTTTCACTTGGAGCGCATGGACTTACTGCACCTGATATTTAAGAAAGTGTGAACCGATGAAGTATGGTTTTGTTATTCCCGGTGGCGATGTCGAAACGCTTATTGAGGTCGCCGAACAGATAGAAGATGCAGGCTGGGACGGCGTGTTCGTTGCCGATGGCGTTTATGGAACTGACCCCTGGATTTCTCTGGCTGCTATTGCGGTTCGTACTCAACGTGTACGTATCGGTACACTCCTGACTCCGGCTTCACGGCGGCGTCCCTGGAAGCTAGCCAGCGAAACAGCGACTCTCGACCGACTTTCGCATGGTCGGGTTATATTGCCAGTAGGCTTAGGAGCTATTGATACAGGCTTTGATAGCGTTGGAGAACAGGTAGACCGTAAGATACGGGCGCAGTTGCTCGACGAGTCTTTAGAGATAATAACTCGGTTCTGGAGTGGTCAACCCTTTCAATTCGACGGGACACATTATCATGTGAATTGGGGAGTAGACTGGCTATACACTCCTGTGCAAACGCCGCGCATTCCAATATGGGCGGTTGGAGCATGGCGAAAAGAGAAATCAATGCTGCGTGCGCTTCGTTATGATGGTGTCCTTATTACGAAAATGCAAGGAAATGGCTCCTTTGGAGAAGTGACACCTGTTGATGTGCAACAGGTGAAACAGTACGTAGACCAGAATCGAGTCGAGAAGACCCCTTTTGATATTATTATTGAGGGAGTAACACCTATCGGTGAACCTGAGCAAGCAGAGGCAGTCGTAGCACCATTTGCTCAAGCTGGTGCGACGTGGTGGATTGAATCAATGTGGGGAAGCTCTCGGAAAGATGTTGCTACTCGAATTAAGCAAGGGCCGCCACGTTCTTAGATATTTGCTGTAGAGTGATGAATGCTCGCGTTTAACCTCGATCATCAGGTAGGGACAGATTCATCACGTCCGTTTTGCCCATCATTACAAAACGGACGTGATGAATCTGTCCCTACCTGATGATCTGATTCTTCACTACAGATATCAATGTGTATCTAAGTAATGGAGAGCAGCTACGAGTTGTGAGTCTCCGCTCTGCAATATTTGTTGCTCATTCATATTTCCAGCGTTCTCATCATTCGGTGTCAGTTCTGTAGCGTTTTGCGGCAGTTTCACAGCTATGTTGGGCTGAATGCCCTGACCGCGAATGAATTGACCCTTTGGAGTTAGCCATTCCTGTGTGCCAAGCAGAATTGCAGACCCGTCGGAGAGATTGAATTGTTGCAGCACTGTTCCAGTACCAAAGGTTGTTTGCCCGATGATAACCGCTCGTCCATTATCCCTCAGCGAACCTGAGACAATTTCTGCTGCACTCGCTGTTCCATTATTTACCAGTACAACCATTTCTTGTGTCGTGTATTGTGCGCCACCTGTGACCGAGATAGTTTGTCTCTGCCCCGAACTATCCTGCTCAAGCAATACCGTTCCGCTGGACATAAACTCACTTGCTGTGTTAACCGCTTCGGTGAGGTAGCCGCCGGGGTCATCGCGCAGGTCGAGAACAATCTTTGTCGCGCCCTGTTTTTTAGCTTGAGCAAGTACATCTTTGAGTTGGCCCGACACGCCGTCGGCAAACTGCACAATCTGAATATCCGCAACGTGATCCTGTGGGATATAGTGCATGATGACATTAGGAACGTTAATCTGCGCTCGCGTCACGTGGATGATGACAGGTTGTGGTACGCCGGAACGCTGAACTGTTATCGCAACACTGGTTCCTGCTTTGCCTTGAATGAGGCTGCTAATAAAGGGAATGTCTTTTCCAACTACACTTGTTCCGTTCACCGCGATAATGACATCTCCGCGCTTGAAGCCAGCTTTCGAGGCAGGTGAGCCGGGGATGGTTGAAGTGATAATGACGTGTTTCGTCTTAGGGTCTTGCTGAAGATAGATACCAATACCCACATAGGAACCGCTCAACTGCTGATTCTCTGATTGCACATCTTGAGGCGTGAGAAAGCGTGTGTGTCCTTTATCGTTAAGAGATGTCACCATCGCGTTGATCGCATCATAGGCCATTGTCTTGTAGTTGACTGCTTTGCGATCAACATAGTTCTGGTCGATAATCTGCCATGCCTGCTGAATAAGCTGTGCATTGGCAGCAGATTGATTGCCTATGCCAACAGAGTAACCAAAGAACTCGTGTGCGAACCAGCCACCAAAGAAAGCAAGAACGACGAGCGCGGCAATAGCGAGGAATTGCCCTATCCTTTTGCCAATACTACTTCTACGTCGTGTTGAATTATTATGAGATGAACTTGTTGGACGAACAAATATTTCATCATCATCAGAAGGTGTATCTTGAAAAGGTGGGTAATGTCCATTTTGTATCGAATTATTGGAAGGGGTCGGAGGAACTGTATGCTGTTCTTCATACCAATTCGGATCATCATAGTTGCTACTCACGGGCTATCCTCTTGTTTCTCTACCCTTCAGAGGGGTGAATTTGTTTGAACGGATATATATTCAGTATAGCTTATCCTGTTTTGCCTTTCGGGGTAATTCTATCTTAGTGGTCTGGACTGGAAAAGTCAAATAGAGCATACAAAAGGAAACCGCCATCTGGAACAATATAAGCAATTCCAGATGGCGGTTTCCTTTTGTATGCCAATCGCTTTGACCATGTGTCATAGGCTGCTCTCGTTTCCATGAAGCGAAGAGCATAGGAGAAATTATGAAGCTTGCGTATCTGTGTCTGCTGATGGAATATCAGAAGAAGTATCAGAAGCGACATCCTCAGTGGGAGCAGAAGAGGCTGCATTATTTGCAGCATCATTCGTCTTCTTTTTGGCTTCGTTCTTACTGACGGGAGCTTGCTTTTTCGGTGGTTCCCAACCGGGGGCGCGTGACATAATCATCGACATCATACGTCCTTCCATGACAGGGGGACGTTCAATAGTGGCGATGCCTTTTAGCACTTCGGCAATCTGATCGAGCAATCTGCGCCCGATGTCAGGGTGACGCATCTCGGCTCCGCGAAACTGAACGCTGACTCGCACTCTGTCGCCGTCGGCGAGAAACTCTTGAATTTTGCGAACGCGCACGTCGATATCGTGTTCGTCTGTTCTTGGGTGAATGCGGATTTCTTTTAATGTAACGGTCTTCTGATTTTTACGAGCCTCATTTTCTTTCTTTGCCTGCTCGTATTTGTAGCGACCATAATCCATGAGACGGCACACGGGTGGATTCGCATTCGCTGCGACCTCGACGAGATCAAGGTCTCTATCGCGTGCAATATCCAGCGCACGCATTGGAGACATAACTCCGACAGCTTCTCCGTTCTCATCGATGAGGCGTATCTCACGCGCACGAATTCGCTCATTGACTCGCGTCTCTCGTGGACGGTCATTTCCCCGAAAATCCCTGTTAATAGGTCTTTCCTACCTTTCTTTGGGTGTTTAAACATACTCGACTGTGGTATAAATATTCGCACTTGTCGAGAACTAGATATGACAACAAACATAGATGCGTATGCTCAAGATTGTTCAAGTGTAGCATATTGACACGTTCATAGTCAATTGAAATTTTAGCCTCTAACGAAAGATAGAGATGGGTGTCATTCGTGCAATATGTTAACATACACAGAATCTTTATATAAAATTTGCACATGAGAGCATGTTTTGTGGTATACTTCCTTATGCAACCAATTTTCTATCACCCTCTATATTTGAGTCTATTGTGACATGAATCTTTCGTGACGCTATTGTCTTCCCATTAGTTGTAGAATTCAGTGCATCTACATAAAGGAGGCCGTTGCATGAGCAGCGTCGCTGGCTATCCTGGTAATAGGAATACATCCTTCTTCCGGTTTTCTCCTCGTTCCCACCGTGCTGATACGATTCACTGGCGTTCATGGGGTGAAGTGGCATTTCAAGAGGCTGTCCAGCAGGATAAGCCGATTTT
>DAIQNC010000202.1:0-1460 GCA_036788655.1 Ktedonobacteraceae bacterium | reverse complement strand
GACGCTTTCCGAACCTACCATTATAACGATACTCAACAAGGATTTTATTCCCATCCGGGTCGATAGCGATATGCGACCCGATGTAAATGCTCGTTACAATCAAAAGGGTTGGCCCAGTGTTGCAATGCTCTCTGCTGAGGGTGAATTGCTGTGGGGCGGCGTCTACGTTCCGCCGAAGCAAATGCTCTACTATCTTGGTCATATCCGCCGCTATTATAGCGAGCATCGCCAGGAAATTATCGAGCAAGCTTCACAGGTGCAAATTGAGCGAACGACAAGAAGCTTAACTCATACACTACCAGCATTGACACCTTCACCGTCCGAGGAGCCAATTTCACTGAATCACGTACCGGGAGAAGCTGGAAGCGTGTTGCAAGACCTGTATGATAGCGAACATGGTGGTTTTGCCATTCATCCACATCTCAAATTTCCTCATCCCGAAGCGTTAGAATTCCTTCTACTGCTTTCAAACAGCGAATGCTGCACTGCAAACGAGGTCAATATACTGAGGGAAATTGTGAATTATTCGCTGGAGCAGATGCATGAAGGGGGATTGTGGGATAAAGAAGCTGGCGGCTTTTTCCGCTATTCCGCTGCCAGCGATTGGAGTGCGCCACATACGGAAAAGATGCTTGAGGAGAATGCAGCCTTACTTCGTTTGACGCTGCTCACAGCATCTGTCACGCAAGAGCAACGTTGGTACGACCTAGCGCAGAGACTTTTGCTCTACATCAACACGCATCTATGGTTGCCAGAGCCAGGCATTTTCGCAGGAAGCCAGTGCGCAGATGAAGCCTATTATGAACCTGGCTTGTACTCGCACACGCTAGAGGAAGCTCCACCTGTTGATACCACTGTCTATACGGCCTGGAATGCCCAGATGATTTCATCGTACCTGCTTGCCGCACGTCTACTGAAACGCCCTTCGTTGGGTACTGCTGCACTCAATGCCTTGAATTGGCTCTGCCAACATATGATTTCTCCAATAGGAAGTGCATACCATTACGCCGTGTATACCCAAGGCGAGCTAGCAGGACAACTCACTGACCAGGTATGGTTAGTACATGCCCTGCTCGATGCTTACGAGTATCAAGGAAGCGCAGACTATCTGACAATGGCGCAAAAACTCACGAAAACCTGTCGTGAGGAGCTATACAATGAACAGAGTGGCCTCTTCTACGATATTCCGCATGATGCTCATGCCGTAGGCCGATTAGCAACGCAAACACACCCTTTGACGGAAAACGCACTCGCGGCTGAAAATCTGCTTCATCTGGCGAAAGTCACTGAAAATCAGGAAATGCGCGAGATGGGCGAGCGTGTACTTATGCGTTGTCTTGAGCAATACCGCCGTACAGGTATTCAAGGAGCCACATATGCGCGTGTCGTGTTGCAATCGAGGTCGATGTAATGGTAGGATCCATGTTGTGACGTGATTTATCACGGCTGTGCGTCCCCAT
>DAIQNC010000201.1:833-7150 GCA_036788655.1 Ktedonobacteraceae bacterium | reverse complement strand
TCCTTTGACGAAAATGCTATCAGGCGGCTACATAGACATCGGTATCTACTTCGGATAATTCGGGGAAGGGGCTACGGTCAGCAAAGGCGACGGCTTCCTCGATTTTTTGCTCCAGACGCGCATCAATCGCAGCAAGTTCCTCGTCTGTAAAGAGTCCCTGTTCGATAGTCACTGCACGGAAGTGTTTGATGGGGTCGCGCTCAAGCATACTCTGTTGTAATACATCAGTCTTATAGAGCTGCTGGTCGCCCTCGAAGTGACCATTGAAGCGATAGGTCTTACACTCAATCAGGCTTGGCCCTTGCCCTTTTCTGGCTCGTGCAATTGCCTGTTGTGCAGCTTCATAGACGGCGAAGACATCCATACCATCGACAGATGCTCCGGGAATACCATAGCCAGCAGCACGATCCCCAATATTTTCGATGGCGCAGTGGTAGGAGGCAGGGGTGGATTCGGCGAAACCGTTGTTCTCAGCGACGAATATCACGGGAAGTTTCCAGATAGCGGCAAGGTTCAGGGACTCGTGAAAGGTCCCTTCTTGCGCGGCCCCGTCGCCGAAAAAGCAGATGCACACCTGGTCAGTGCCAAGCACTTTCGCTGTCAGTCCTGCACCACAGGCTAACGGTGGGCCACCACCGACGATGCCATTTGCACCCAGCATTCCCTTACTCACATCGGCGATGTGCATACTGCCACCTTTGCCCTTACACAGACCCGTTGCCTTGCCAAATATTTCCGCCATCATGCCATCGACATCGCAGCCTTTCGCAATACAATGTCCGTGTCCCCTGTGTGTGCTAGTGATGGAATCGTCGTTGCGTAGTTGGGAGCAAATGCCCGTTGCAACAGCTTCCTCACCTGCGTAAAGATGCACAAAGCCGGGGATTCGCCCTTTCGCAAATTCTTCTTTGACCCGACTTTCAAACAGGCGGATAGTCACCATTGTCTCGTACAATTGTAGAAGCGTAGCTTTGTCTAGCTCCATAAGGTTCTCCTGTTCTCTGGCTTTGACAGGCTCCGTTACCTGACAACTCACATACAAAACGACAGGAAATGAGGTGCATCGGTGGTCATTCAACGATGCCAGTGGAGTGTAAGCGAAAGCAATACGAAACAGACTTACAGGTAAGCGGCCATGTTTTAAGAGTAAACAAGAAATGAGGAAAAGTCAATAATTTCCTCATGCAAAACCAGATACAGTTTTTACACAGCAGCCAATGGCGTAAAGGCTGACTATGCGGACGGGATATAATCATGAGGCGAACAATGTGTCGTTGTCATATTCATATTGATTGTGTCAGGGGGGAACCGGTATATGTCAATGATAGAAGTCAAGAATTTGTGTAAGACGTTTCGTGTTGCAAAGCGTCGTCCAGGCATTCTTGGAAGTGTACAGAGCGTGATAGACCCGAAAATTCATATGGTCAAGGCGGTAAACGATCTGTCGATGCATGTAGAACGCGGCGAGATGATAGGACTGGTGGGGCCAAACGGGGCAGGTAAAAGCACCACAATTAAGATGTTAACAGGTATTCTGGTGCCAACCTCTGGTGATGTGCGTGTTGCAGGTTGTGTGCCGATGTTACAGCGAAAAGAGCTAGCATCACGTATTGGCGTTGTCTTCGGGCAGCGTACACAACTGTGGTGGGACTTGCCGCTTATCGACTCGCTACGTCTTTTACGCTATCTCTATCGAGTCCCGGAGCCGCGTTATAACGAAAATCTTGTGCGCCTTCGTGAGACGCTTGACCTCGACGAGTTCATTGAAACGCCAGTACGTCAACTTTCGCTTGGTCAACGAATGCGTGGCGACCTTGCTGCTGCTTTGCTGCACGACCCCGAATTGCTGTATCTTGATGAGCCAACGATAGGACTGGATGTGGTAGCAAAGGCGCGTATCCGCGAATTTCTGCTCGACCTCAATGCGAAACAAGGGACGACTGTGCTACTCACGACACATGATATGGATGATATCGAGCAACTTTGCCCACGCATGATGATTATTGATCATGGACGTAAGCTTTATGACGGAAGTGTTGTGGCAATACGTGAGCAGTTCGGTGGCAATCGAACACTTATTGCCTCTCTTGAGCCTTCATCGTTCTCAGCGTTGCCTCGTGACGAACAGGGGCAAGTGCATCTTGCTGATTTGCCACAGGGGGTAACACAGGAACGTGTTGAAGGGCCGCGTGTCTGGTTGAGCTTTGGCAAAGACAAAACACCTGCGCATGAACTGGTTGCATGGCTAGGGGCGCGTTATTCGTTGCGTGATGTCACGTTTCAGGAGCCAGAAATCGAGGATGTGATTCGTCGTATTTACGAAGAGAAACTGTTACTTCCTGAGAAAAGCTATTTGTAACCGCTTGCATAGCTGACTGAGATTTGGTATGCTATGTGTATGCTACTAGTAGGACACAAGTCGAAATAATCATTCTGTCCTCACATATGTTTAAATTCATAGAGGAAGGCGAGAGCTTATGGATAGTTCTCTTCAAAGTGCTAATTTGAGACCAACAAAAATGAATGCAGAATTGACGGCTGAGGAAATCGGTGCGTCTCTTGCGGCACATGGAGACGATGTAGCGGATGACGCGAGTTCGGAAGAGAAAGAGCATCACATCCATCTTCCCAATCCGAGTCTATGGCCTATACTTCTGAGTGCAGCAATTCTTCTGGCTGTTATCGGTATCCTATTTTTCCCTGATACCCCCTGGCTCACAATTGTGGCAGCCCCTTTAATTTTGATAGGTATCCTGGGATGGGCGTTAGAGGATCCGATGAAGCCCATGAAGAAGCTGTTTTATAAGCAGGGGAGTGTGGCTTCACCGTTCCTCATTGGTCAAGAAGTTATCGACAAAGATAATTATTATGTCGGAAAAATTCGCGCACGATTCAACAGATACATTCTTGTGGAGCGTGGCGGATTGGCAGTAAAAGCATTCTATGTGCCACAAAATTATGCGAAGACTGAACTTGCTCGTAAAGGTCTCATTCAACTGACAGTGAGCGAAGAGGAACTCGTTGAGCAAGGGTACAATAGCTTGCCAGATGACCTGTATGGCTCAACTGATACAACCTCGGACTTTGAGCAACCTGTAGTACGTGGTGTTCCGCAGTATGCACGTGGCCCTCTGTCACCTGCTGAAACAGGACACTACAACTATGGGCCGAGATTCCCTGGCATCAATACTGATGCAAGCGGCTCATACCATCACGACGAGGTACGCCCATCGCCGCAACGCTATGTCAGTGATCGTCGCAAGTTCTACAAAACTGACAAGGAAATTCCACCTCGTTCGATAAATCCCGACTAGGCGATATGAGTGATTTGAGGATTTGCGGAAGATAAAATGATTTCTTCTCAAATCCTCATTTCTTTCAGTAGCAGCCTAACAAACGTTTGGTAGGTAGTGCGACAATTCATTGTCGGCGTGTGCCATGAAAGAAGCCGCCGACAATGAATTGCCGCACTAGGGATACTATCAGGAGTGACCAATTATGCAGGATAATCAATCAGAACACACATATACTTCGACATTGCGTGTGCGTCTTGGAGCTAAGGATGCTCATTACGGTGGGCAACTTGTCAATGGAGCCTTTCTGATGGCTTTGTATGGCGATATCGCAACAGAGCTAGCCATTCTATGCGACGGAGATGAGGGATTGCTGGTGGGTTATGAAAGCGTTGAATTCCTCGCACCGCTCTATGCTGGCGATTTTATTGAGGCGCGAGGACGTATCACGAAGATAGGGCGTACCTCGCGTCGCATCGAGTTCGAGGCATATAAAGTAATTGCTGTTCGTACCGATGTAAGCGACTCGGCGGCGGATGTATTGGAGTCACCGCAACTCGTTGGACGCGCAGTCGGTACGACAGTGGTGAAACTGGAGCGGCAACGAAAGGCACATGCCCACGCCTGATGCCTGTACATAATATCAGCAATCAAGTTGCACGGTTGCTCCATGATGTGCCGCTGAATATTTTGCTGCTTCCATAACGGCGATGTTGCGCCGTGACTCTTCGGGGGGGACAGCGAGTGGCTCATCATTGTGCAGGTGATTGGCGAGGTTACGATGGAAGGGATAGAGTGGTGCAACTGGAAGCATGATGTGTTGCTCATGAATAGCTGCGTTGCGGTCACGAGTATAGACAGTGATATCGGGCAAGGCTTCGGATGGCGCAAGTCGCTCTTCTATCAAATCGCCGGACCAGCGGCGTGATTTGACAGTTTCCTGTCGCCAGTGTCCGACAATTGCGCCACGCTCTCCCAAGATATACCACTTGGGCTTCATAACAGCAGCGATATCAGAATGCATGAACTCAGCTTCTTGTCCACCTGCGAATTGCAGATACACGCTCGACTGATCAGCATTCGTCACATCATACCAGACACGCTTATGCTCGACACCACGCACTGAAACGACGCGCTCAGGAATGAGTTGCAATATCCAATCAAGATAGTGCGAACCCCAGTCATAGAACACGCCACCTGAGATGGGTTCATGGGAATGCCAGTAATCGCAAGGATGTGAGTAGCCACCAATAAACGTCTCCATGTGAAAGACGTTACCGATAGTGCCATTGTTGATGACCTGTTGGATAGCGAGAAAGTCTGGATCCCAGCGGCGGCACTGATAGACGGTGAGGGTGCGCTGATAATCTTTTGCCAGTGCAATCATCTCGTTAGCCTCGGCAGTTGTCAGACAGAAAGGCTTCTCGCTAACAACATGTTTACCTGCACGCAGCATTTGCATAGAAATAGCCGCGTGTGTATTTGGTGGCGTGGAGACAATTACAAGGTCGATGTCGGGGTCTTCCGCAACCTCATTCAGGTCTGTACAGGTACGTATGCCTGGGAAAGCTTGACGAGCCGTTGCCAGACGCTCTTCGTTACGGTCACACACAACAGCATAAGTCAAGCCTGTAACATTGCTAATTGCAGTGCCATGCTCGAAGCCAATCGCACCATAGCCAATCATTGCGACCCGTGTTGAACGCTCTGTTGTTGATGCGCCAGCAACGTAGCGAATCGCACGTGCAATCATTTGAGTGAAGACGGGATTGATACGAGTTTCTGCTGTGCTACCGAGAGTAGTACAAAAAATTCGACCCTCACCATATGTGCGCGTGTAGGCAAGTGTGTAAGGTGCAAAATGCCAATTTGTGTGCCAAAGAATGTCTGCATCCGATGGGACACGTTCGAGCAGATAGACCGCCTCGTGTACAGCGAATGTGGAGTCTACGCGACGAGTGATGTAGTTATCACTGTTTGCAACCCGTGCAATAATTTCGCATGAAGGTGTACACATGCCACGCACGTTGCCCAGTAACTCACCAAGCAGGTCATACTCATGATACATTTCGGCGGCATCACCGAGGCAGATGAGGCCACCGCCACGTTCAACAAAGTCACAAAGGGCCTGTTCTTGTTCTGATGAAAGTGGCCCCTGTGTCCCGTCTAGCAAGACGACATCTGGATGAAGTGTGTGAAGATAAGTAAACTCTTCCGGGGCTGTGACAATAGACACCGATTCTACGCCGTACATAGTACGTTATGTTTCCTTCCGTTATGCATCATTACAACAGTGCTGATGCGCTACACTACCGCTTCTCATGATAATGTGGGTGTTCATGAGAGTGGTCAGGCCAATGCTGATGCGAGTGGCTATGCATTTCCCCTGATGGTGGTAACTCATCAGGGGAATGCGTGTGCGTACCCTCAAGATGGTGTGGGTGGTCATGCCCACGCCACAGATGTTGAGGATCGTAGTTCTCGACGAGTAAGCTTTCCCCGTGATGCCATCGGTCACGGAAAATATCATAATTCTTTTTACTCTTCGTCTGTCGCTCCTCTGGGCTCATACTATACCACTCCCGATGAGGATGTTTTTCTACAAGTTCAGCAACACGAGGCGTCGTATGAGCAAGATAGCCAGCAGTTTTGAAGAAAAATGTGTAGAAAATGTCCATCAGGCGATAGAAACGAAACTTCTCATCTATCCAGCCGATTTCTTGCAAAAGTTCACGACGAAATGCCAGCAGGTAGCCTTCAATAGCATCGACCGCCGGGCCAGCAGCTTCCTCGAATTCGCGCAAGTCATGCGTGGTCAATCCATACGGGCCAGTAACGCCTATCTCGGTGTTGCTTAACGTTTGAGCCAGTGGCGTCCAGATGTCGCCTTTAACCTCTATTGACGTATCCATCAAGACGATATATTTGCCCAGGCTTGAGCGCATGGTAGCGTTGCGACCAGCCGCGAATCCCATATTATGATCGGCAAAAAGCACCTGTAACGCAATGGGCTGCCCCTGTGAT
>DAIQNC010000201.1:0-823 GCA_036788655.1 Ktedonobacteraceae bacterium | reverse complement strand
CAGGTGAACAGTCTCTCCGTCAGATGTATGCAGGTCGCCGTGACGTGCGAGTTGTTGCAGATAAGGCAATGTTTCATCGGTTGACCCGTTGTCGATGACGACGATTTCGAGCGAGCGATGATAGGTATTGCGGCAGATGCTCTTGATACATCGTTCGAGATCGTCCTTGCTATTGTGTGCAAGTAGATTGACGGAGAATTCATACTGGTCTGTCTGGCCTGTTTTGTCGGGCGCATCGGTTGAATGTGTCAGGACAGAGAATTCTTCATCAAGCCGACGTGGGGCAACCAGTGTACCATGTCCTGTATCGCGCACAGCGTATCCTTCGCTATTCAATCGCTGACGCACCTTGTCTGCATTCTGATAGGCATGCTCTTCACGTAATTCTTCACGCTCGCGTACCTGTGTCGTGATAGAAGACGGCAAAGCATTGAGATAGTATGCCGGGTCGGTTCGCTGCTGAGGCTCGTTACTTTGAAGGTACTCTTTCAGCCCGAAGCCCATGATGCGATCCATCTGGAAAAGAATACGCAGTTTGTTGGTAGGTGATTCTTTCGAGCGTAACATTGCCCACACAACCGACATAGCGCGTGGCATATTCAGATCGTTTTCTACCTCATCCAGAAACATTTCAAGCCATCGGCTACGTGATGCGAGAGGCGCATTCGAGAAGACTTCTTGTCTATCGGTATGGTCAAGCAGTTGATAGGCAAGACCACGCAAACGTTCGAGTGAGGTCTGAGAGGCTTGCAGGGCGCGGAAAGTGAAATTGAGCCGACTGCGATAAAGAGCGGTTGTATAGAAGTAACGGAGCGACATCGGC
>DAIQNC010000200.1:0-7195 GCA_036788655.1 Ktedonobacteraceae bacterium | reverse complement strand
ATTTATCACAACTGTACGCATTAGACATACAGCCGTGATAAATCACGACACAACATGTACCGGAAGTGCTACAGGGGATAGAATGATGGCTGTTGATTACAAGGACTATTACAGCATCCTGGGTGTCAATAAGGATGCTGATGAGAAAGCTATTCGCAAGGCATATCGCAAACTGGCGCGAAAGTACCATCCAGACGTGAATCCAGGGAACAAAGAGGCAGAGGACAAGTTCAAAGAGATAAACGAGGCCAACGAAGTTCTCTCCGACCCTGAGAAACGCAAGAAATACGATGAGATGAGTAGCTATTACCAGCGATACGGTCGTTGGCCCGGAGAAGCGAGTGGCGCGGCAGGCGGAGCGGCAAGTGGAACACCGGGTGGGTACGCGGATTATGGTAACTTCGGTGGTGGCAACTACCAGTATTATACGACGAATGAGGAGGATTTAGGCGACCTCTTCGGTGGACAATCGCCTTTCTCCGACTTCTTTGAAACCTACTTTCATTCATCCGGTGAGCCAACAGGACGTACTACCGGACGCACCACCGGGCGTCAGCGTACAGTGCCGGGTCAGGATGTGGAAACACCTATAGACGTGACGCTTGCCGAGGCATATCAGGGAGTGACGCGCACCTTCGAGTTGACTGACCCCGATGGAAGTACGCGCCGCCTTGAGGTCAAGATTCCAGCAGGTGTAGACGAAGGCTCGCGTATTCGTATCGCGGGTCAGGGTCTGCGCGGAACGACTGAGCGTGGCGACCTCTACCTGCGTGTTCACATGCTGCCCGACCCTCGCTTTACACGTGATGGCACAACGTTACGCAGTGCAGTGGAAGTTCCACTCGCTGTTGCCATGCTTGGGGGTGAGGTGACAGTCTCGACACCCGACGGACGCCGTTTGCTCCTTCGCATTCCAGCCGGAACGGATAACGGACGAGCCATTCGACTACGCAATCGGGGAATGCCACAGATAGGGCAACCGGATAAGCGTGGCGATTTTTATGCGGATGTGAATGTTGTGCTTCCCACCCATCTCACCGACGAGCAACGACAGCTTTTCGAGGCATTTGCTCGCTCCATCGGTTATACAGGAACGGAGGCAGCAGGAGTAGGAGAAAGCGGAGGAAATCATGCCTGAGCAACCTGAACAGTACACGCATATCGTTTTACGGAATAGTTATGCTACTTCCTATTATAGTGAGCAAGAGGCGGCACACTATAGCCGCCTTGAGATACAGGAAATACGCTACCTTACCGATGCAGGTGTACTCAGCAATGGTGATGTGGTGGGTGAGGCACGACGGTACAGCGCAGAGGATATTGCGTTACTGCGTCGCGCCCACCGTTTATATCATGATTTAGAGATTAACCTTGAAGGAATCGAGGTTATCTTGCGCCTTTCCGCTCAATTGGAAGCCCTACAGCGTGAATTAGAACGCTATCGAGGGCAGATTATAGAGGGATGAATGGTATATGAAAGTAGAAAAATTCACTGAAAAAGCACGTGAGGCCATCAATCGAGCCTCAGAATTAGCTCATGAACATCATAATGGCACGATTCAGCCCGAACATCTGCTCGCGGCCTTACTTATGGACGAAGACGGGGTGGTGCCGCAAATTGTGCAGAAGGTAGGTGGCAATCTCGCCACTGCACAACGTGTGGTGAATGATGAAGTTGTACGCTTGCCACAGGCGTATGGCGCAAGCGAACCGAGCATTTCTCCTCAATTAAGAAATGTGTTGGAACGTGCCTGGAATGAAATGAGCAACTTCAAAGACGAATACCTGAGCGTCGAACATCTGTTGCTCGCCTTAATCGACGTAGGAACTGAGCCGATACAGCGTGTCTTACAGGTGGCGAAGCTCACCCGTAATGATGTTTTGAAGGCTCTTACCACGATACGTGGCTCACAGCGCGTTACCGACCCGAATCCAGAGGAAAAGTACCAGGCATTAGAGAAATATGGACGCAACCTGACGCAGTTCGCAGAGCAGGGCAAACTCGACCCCGTGATAGGACGCGACGAGGAGATTCGTCGCGTTATCCAGGTGCTGAGTCGGCGCACGAAAAACAATCCTGTGCTGATAGGAGACCCCGGTGTAGGTAAAACTGCTATCGTCGAAGGTCTGGCGCAACGCATCGTGCGTGGCGATGTTCCTAAGACGCTGACAGACAAGCAGGTTATCACACTCGATTTAGGCGCGTTGGTAGCAGGAGCCAAATTTCGCGGCGAATTTGAGGAACGCTTGAAAGCCGTTCTCAAAGAGGTCACGAGTTCCGATGGACGTATCATCTTGTTCATCGACGAACTGCATACGCTTGTAGGAGCGGGAGCGGCGGAAGGTGCGATGGATGCCTCGAATATGCTCAAACCGATGCTAGCACGTGGTGAACTGCACTGCATTGGCGCAACGACGCTGGATGAATATCGTAAGCATATCGAGAAAGATGCCGCCCTTGAGCGTCGTTTCCAACCCATACTTGTCGATCAGCCGTCGGTGGAAGACACGATAAGTATTCTGCGCGGCCTCAAACAACGCTACGAAGTGCATCACGGAGTACGCATTCAGGACAGTGCGCTGGTTGCCGCCGCAGTTCTCTCCAATCGCTATATCACCGACCGTTTCCTGCCAGACAAGGCTATCGACCTGATTGATGAAGCCGCCAGCCGTCTGCGCGTGGAACTAGATAGTACCCCCGGCGAAATCGACGCTCTTGATCGTCGTATTCGTCAGCTACAGGTCGAGCTAGAGGCACTACGTAAAGAGACGGATGAGGCCAGTCGTCAGAGACGCGGCAAAGTCGAGCAGGAGATAGCCAATTTAAATGAACAGCTACATGCTCTGCGTCTCTCGCTGGAAAGCGAACGCGAGCCAGTAGAGGTCATTCGTCGCCTGAAAAAAGATTTAGAGCAGGCACAGACCGATTTAGAGAAGGCGGAGCGTGAGTATGATTATGGCAAAATGGCGGAACTCCGTCACGGCACGATTCCGAAGCTAGAGCAGGATATTCGTGATGCCGAGGCCAAACTGACGAATATTAAGGGAGCGCGAATGCTCAAGGAAGAGGTAGACGCCGAAGATATCGCCGAGGTTGTCTCCAAATGGACGCATATCCCCGTCTCGAAGCTGATGCAAGCTGAGGTACAGAAACTGCTCTTGATGGAAGATCGGCTACGTGAGCGCGTCATCGGGCAAGAACTGGCATTGCAGATCGTCTCTGATGCAGTGCGTCGTTCGCGTGCGGGACTACAAGATCCGAATCGTCCATTAGGCAGCTTCCTGTTCCTGGGGCCGACAGGCGTTGGCAAGACGGAACTTGCTCGCGCCCTCGCCGAGTTTTTATTCGACACAGAGCAAGCTATTATACGCATCGACATGTCGGAGTACATGGAGAAACATAGCGTCTCACGTCTCATTGGCGCACCTCCCGGCTATGTTGGATATGAAGAAGGTGGTCAATTAACTGAGGCAGTACGCCGCCATCCCTACAGCGTCGTGTTGCTTGATGAGATTGAGAAGGCCGCACCCGATGTCTTCAATGTGTTGCTGCAATTGCTCGACGATGGGCGGCTGACCGATGGACAGGGGCGCACGGTCGATTTCAAGAATACGGTCATTATCATGACCAGTAATGTCGGCAGTCATTGGCTGCACGAATTCGATGGCATGGATGAGGATGAAATACAGCGTATCGTGCGTCAGCGTCTGCGTGAGGAGAATTTCCGTCCCGAATTCATCAACCGTATCGACGAAATCATCATCTTCCATCAAATCACTCGTGACCAGATGAAGCGTATCGTCGAAATTCAAATTAACCATCTGCGTCCTCGACTGGCGGAACGCCACATCACGCTGCATGTGACCGATGCTGCCAAAGATATGCTCGCACAGCAGGGATACGACCCACAGTTCGGGGCGCGTCCTCTCAAGCGTGTCATTCAAAAAGAGGTCGAGAACAGAATAGCCCGTGCGCTGCTTCAAGGAACCATCAAAGACGGAGACGATGTACAGATTGAAGTGAAGGATGGAAAGCTGGTTGTGGAACCGATAAAAGAGTATGTCGTGTAGGTAGGGTGTAATAAATTAGACCCGTACACTGTGGCTTCGACATTTGTTTCGTTGCTGCTGACCACAGTGTACGGGTCTAATTTATTACACCCCGCTTGCCATCTAACTATCTTCTTACTTTTCCTTGCTATATTTTGAACAAAATGTTCAGGAGATATTACCGCATGTCAGATACACACACGACTTCACCGAATAAATATCTACCAATCGAGGATTATGCTTTGATTGGAGATTTGCATACAGCAGCATTAGTCGGCAAAAACGGCTCTATTGACTGGCTTTGTATTCCACGCTTCGACTCACCCAGCGTCTTCGGAGCGATACTCGATACCGACAAAGGCGGCTTTTTTCGTATCGCGCCAATCGATATGTCAGACGTACAATGCAAACAGATGTACTTCCCGGAGACCAATATTCTGCTCACACGCTTTCTCAGCTCAGAGGGCGTTGCCGAGGTAACGGATTTTATGCCTGTGAAAGAGGTCGGCACGTCTCACTATCATCATCAACTCATTCGTTCGGTCTCGTTAGTGCATGGCTCGCTTCCCTTCACGCTCACCTGCCGACCAGCATTCAACTACGCCCGTGACTCACATCAGGTTGAGACATCGGATGCAGGTGCTACCTTTCATCATTCACAAATGCATCTGCATCTTGCCTCACCTATTGAGTTGAAGCCTGATGGAAAAGGGGGCGCACAGGCAACATTTACGCTGCATAAAGGCCAGACCATACATTTTATCCTGGAAAGTATCAGCGAGAACCAGCAGGGCAGAAGTCCTCTTTCCGAAGAGGAGTATCAAACAGCTTTTCGTGATACATTGCATTACTGGCAACGCTGGATAGCAAAATGTACTTATCAGGGACGCTGGCGCGAACAGGTGCAGAGGTCGGCCCTCGTCTTGAAGCTCATGACCTACGCGCCAACGGGAGCGATTGTTGCTGCGCCAACCACCAGTTTGCCGGAGTCGCTCGGCGGCTCACGCAACTGGGATTACCGCTATACGTGGATTCGTGATGCCTCGTTTTCGCTCTACAGTTTGCTCACGCTTGGTTTAACACAGGAAGCGGAAGCCTTTATGAAATGGCTCGACGCAAGATGTCATGAATTGAAGGATGGGGGTACGTTACAGCCTATGTATGGCATCGATGGCGAACATAAGCTGACCGAGATTGAGTTAACGAACCTGTCGGGATATCGCAATAGTCGTCCTGTGCGTATCGGCAATGGAGCCTATACGCAGAATCAATTGGACATCTACGGTGAAATGCTGGATGCCATCTACATCTACAATCGCTATGACGCGATCTCATATGACCTGTGGCAGAATGTGCTGCGTCTCCTCAACTGGTTGAGTCAGCACTGGCAAGAACCTGATGAAGGCATCTGGGAAGTACGTGGTGGCCCGAAGAAATTCTTGCATTCTCGCCTGATGAGCTGGGTCGCCTTTGACCGTGCTATCCGTATCACACGTCATCGCGGCTGGCCTGCTCCCACAGAAGATTGGGTGAAGATACGCTCACAAATCTATGAGCAGATTATGAGTGAGGGATGGAGCAGCAAAGAGCATAGCTTTGTGCAATATTATGGGAGCGATGCGATAGATGCCAGTACGTTGCTACTGGCGATAACTAATTTCACGGGAAGTAAAGAACCTCGTATGCTCGCTACGATCAATCGCATTGAAAAGGAATTGAGCGAAGGAGCTTTAGTGCGCCGTTACAATCCAGCAGATGCCGCAAGTGATGGATTAGATAAGCAGAATGAGGGAACATTCAGCGCGTGTAGCTTCTGGTTGGTGGAAGACCTTGCCCAGGCGGGTCGGCTCGATGATGCACGTCTGAGGCTAGAAAAACTGCTCTCATACGGCAACCACGTTGGCCTCTTTTCCGAAGAGATAAGCCCATCAGGTATGGCATTAGGCAATTTTCCCCAGGCATTCACTCATCTAGCCCTTATTACCGCGTGCTATCACCTGGATCGTGCGCTCAACATCCGCGAGGGACGCGCTCATCCGGTCACAAGTGGCCCTTACGACTAATCGTCATCCCCATGTTGTGCCGTGATGTATCACGGCGGGATCCCAGACCCACAGCCGGAATACATCACGGCACAACATGGGATGGGGTGACGACGCCTCTATGATTTGTCTTCGGCTTTTTCTGCGCTCTCGGCGTGCTGAACGATGTCGCCTTCCTTGAACAAAATACCTTGCAAAGCTATTTTCCAGTCGGGCTTCTGACGTAACAGAAATTCCAGATCCATGCCGAAATGTTTGAACTCCTCTTTCTGTGCATTAAACATAATCGCACGTGCCTGCTCGTTTTTCTCAACAGACATGCGTTGCTCATACCAGTTGATTGCCTCGGCCTCTTCGGTCAAGGATGCAATCATACGGGCAAAAGTGCGTGTCTCCTGTGAAAGCTCATTCGCTGGCTCATGATACTGGTCAAATCCCATTATTTTGTCTCCTTTATTGTTTCATGCGGCAACTTAACTGACCGCTACTATAGTACACGCCTGTGGTTAGATAAAAGTTAAAGACGCGATGATGTTCCTGGTATGCTGATGCATCGACCTATCACAGATGGGTAACAATTTCTACTATGCGAGATTATTGGCAAAGCATTGGCGTTTCCCAATATAGCAATATGAAACAAACATACATGAGATAGCAGAAATATGTTTGCAAAATGCTTTTATATAATGAAGCGGATAAAAATGGAGAAGGTTCTTGAAGCGCGTGAAGAACACGCTATGCATCTTTACGAGGAACCAATATGAATATGAACACTTTTCGAGATATCACTGGAACGCATAAAACCGTTGGCTCACCAATGCTCGTTATTGCACTTCTACTTACTGCACTTCTTCTGGCAGCATGTGGAAGTAGTGGCGGCACAACAACGGGTAGTTCGGGTACACAGAATACACCAACTACAATTGGAACAACAGTGACAGGTTTGCAAGGCGCAACACCAACTACAAATCCTGCACATGCGACGCCGACACCCGGCCCTTCTGCATCAGCCGTGCCGTTTACCTCTATTCGGATGCTCGACTCACAAAATGGTTGGGCTACTACGAGTACGGCTTTGCTCAAGACGACGGATGGAGGCTGGC
>DAIQNC010000199.1:6795-7206 GCA_036788655.1 Ktedonobacteraceae bacterium | reverse complement strand
ATAGCGTGCCTGTAACCCTTGTAGTCCGAAGAGTGGTGTGTGTCCATCTTGCTCGAATGGGAAGCCGACGAGCGATGCATTAGTGAGAAGGGCTATCTCGTCATCGTCAGGCGGAATCAAGGTATCGTAAAAATGCTCTATGAGCAATTCTTCGCGTTTGTCTTTGAGCGAACTCAAACACCAGACGAGCTGCCATGCTGCATCAGGCAGAATTGAGCCATACAGTGCAGATGTACGTGTTTGAGCAGTATCTGCTTCTACCGAGACACGGAGCGACCCTTTCGTTCCTAATGTCATTGCTGGGATTGACGAGGGCGTTGGAAGATCGCATATGCACCCATCGACTTGTAGAAAGTGCTGGTTGTGTTCCATAATAGACAGTGACGAATAAATGGATGAGCCATGCTGCTC
>DAIQNC010000199.1:0-6785 GCA_036788655.1 Ktedonobacteraceae bacterium | reverse complement strand
ATCATCCAGAGGATACGTAGAGGAAGGGATTCATAGATATCCTGGTAGAGTTGCAGTGCTAGCAGGCGCATAGCAAGGGCATTCCATTGATGCGTTTTTGTAAAAGAGGCATCATGCTGACTCCATAGGAGTAATGTGAAGGAAGGTATTGTCGAAGATGTGTGTGTAAGTTGCTCACCATACAGCACAGAAGGAAACCCTTCAAGTGGACGCAGGAGTATATGCTGCTCCTTGAAGAGTTCGATGAGCAAGGCAGGTTGGCTCAGGTGAGCGGTGTCTGCGAGGCGTTGTGCCAGAGCATACCACTGCTCAAAGAGCGTCTGTCTATGCTCGTGTATGTAGGTAAGCACTTGCTGCATAGCTATAACCTTCTGTATAGGTAGAAGAGGTTAACGTGACACCCGAAATAGGGAAAACATTGCGTTTTCCTTCACGTCGGTGTATTATAGCCTAAGTTTTAGCAACTGCCTAGTCAACAAAAATACTCGCCGAGAAAGTACGGGTGAAATCGCGTTGTCCAATCAACTCCGTCTCGATGTAGCACAGCTAACAGATGTTGGTCGCAAACGTCCTCATAACGAAGACCATATGGCCCATGTTATTCCGAAAGACCCTCAAACGCTTGCGAAGAAGGGTGCGCTTTTCGTCGTAGCCGATGGGATGGGTGGACATGCGGCAGGAGAAATAGCGAGCGAAATAGCTGTAGAGACCATCAGCGTTGTGTATTATCAAGATGACAACGAAGATGTAAGTACATCGCTGGTTCATGCAATCAAGCGAGCGAACACACTTATCCATCAGCGAGCCGCCGAAAATATGCTACGAAGTGGTATGGGAACAACCTGTGTTGCGGCAGTCTTGCGTGGAAGTACCGCCTATATTGCAAATGTCGGAGATAGCCGCCTTTACCTCGTGCGTGGAAATCATGTGCAACAGATATCGCAAGATCACTCGTGGGTAGCTGAACAAGTACGTGCGAAACTATTGACGGAGGAGCAAGCACGTTCTCATGCGCAGCGCAACGTGATTACACGATGTCTTGGAACACAAACCGATGTTGATGTAGACCTGTTCATTGAGCCTTTAGAAGTGGAAGATGCGCTCATCTTATGTAGCGATGGTCTTTCCGGCCTTTTAGAGGATGACGAACTCCTCAATATTGTCAATCAATATGTGCCACAGGAAAGTGTGTATCATTTGATTGAACGTGCGAATGAACATGGTGGGCCAGATAATATTACTGCTATTGTGGTGCGTGTACAAGAGGTCGGATGGGAGCCAACGCCCGTTCTCAAAAACGGCGCAAATGGACACGGTACAAATGGATTCGGAGAACAGGGTGTTGACGCTATCGCAGCGATGCCAACGCTTGGGTTGCCACAATTTTCGCCGAAGGCACATAGTAGTGGCTCGCTTCGCTATTCCAGTGGGCCGCTAGGTGAAGACTTTCAGCAATATACCGCCAAACCACGTAGAAACCGTCGTCTCGTCTATTCAACACTCATTATTGCCCTGTTGATACTTGTTGCTATCGTTGGGAGCGGCATATTCTACCTGTTCCATCTCAATACGGTCGATGTGAATGGAACGCTGAGTAAAGCTCAAACATTAATACTGAATGCCAATAACCAGATTTCAGGGAATAACCCTGATCCGGCGTTAGCGTTACAATATCTTGCAACAGCTCAGAAAGAACTTCGGTCGCTCCAGGGAGTTTCGTCGCTCACTGATACACAAAAAACGCAGTTGACAAAATTACTTAATGATGATCTCCAGAAATCGGTAGCAACAGCTGTCAATACCTACAATCAGCAGGCAAACATCCTCTCTTCTCCTTGCCTCACTTTAACGACGACTGCGGTGAATACGGGAAGTACAGGTACTCACGCGACGAGTATTATTGCAGTACAGGGTCCGAAGGTAGGAAATACCTTCTTTTATACGCTGGGTGATAATAGCACTCTTTATCAGTTAAGTGCTAATCATAGCCTTGTCAATCCTTTCACAAAATGGTCTCCTGCCAACACACAGGTTGTTACGGTTGTGGGAGACGGGTCTCGATTGCTGGCATTGACGAAGACGCCTACTCAGACAAATGCTGCCTCCGTGTACAGCGTGAGTGTGCTAACTCCATCAAATACCGGCTCATTGGCAATAGCTAATAGTCAGCAAGTACCAGCTACGCCTTCGACTGTGACGACACAAACCCCTACATTATTGACCGCATGGGGAAGTGATGTGTATGTTGCGCTTACTTCGACGACCAGTGGGACAGCAACAATTGATCATTATACGATTAACAATAATAAGCTGAATGCAAAACCCGATACCGCGACGATTTCTACAACCACATCTCTTGTCAGTATGGCAGCCTTTCCAAATAGACAACTGTTCTTTTTATTCAATAGCGGAATCGTGTCTAGTATGCAGTTTGCACCTGGAAATCAATCGTTTACGTCTGTCAGTGTGCAGCAGCCTATTTCTCAACCACTTCCCATAGAGAGCAATACCTTTATTGCTAATACACCTGTGCCAACACCAATAGCGCAACCAACAGTGACACAGAAGCAAACGTTTCTTGCTATTCCTAATGCTTCCTTGCTGGTCGCAGGTTCAGTGAACGGTATATCACGTCTTTATATAGTAGATAGCAATAATCATCGTGTATTGAGTTTGAAGAGTAATACTGTTGGAGCCGCCTCTACTACGACATCGACATCGCCTTCAACTACGGTAACGTTACAACTCGATGAGCAATTTGTCGATGCACAATTGTCGCCGATAAGCAGTGTTGTCACCGACCCGAACCAGAAAGTACCGCAGGTGTATTTGCTGGTTGGCGATCCAAAGGGAATAGCAACATTGTATGCGCTCAATCCAAACCAAAATATTGCCTGTAACGGATAAGTGGAGAGAAATAGAAGTTCATTAAGATAGAAGAGCAGGAGTATCTAAGTGAGTCTTGAAGTAGCATACCGTACAAATACGTGCGGTGAACTGAATAGTAGCAACGTGGGTCAGCATGTGACACTCGCTGGTTGGGTCAATCGGAGACGAGATCATGGTGGACTCATTTTCCTTGATATTCGAGATCGTTATGGCATGACGCAGGTGATTTGCGACCCGGAACGTTCTGCTGAGGCACACCGTATTGCTTCAGAGGTACGTTCGGAATATGTGATTCAGGTAAGCGGAACGGTGGTGCATCGTCTCCCTGGAACCGAGAACTCACAACTGAGTACAGGTGATATCGAGGTTGCAGCAGATAGCATCACGATTCTCAATTCATCGCGCACGACACCATTTCCCATTAATAGTGATGCCACCGACGTAGATGAATCATTACGTCTGAAATATCGTTATCTTGATTTGCGTCGTCCCAGGATGCGCGACAACATCATTCTGCGCCATCGTGTTGTGAAGGTCATCCGTGACTATCTGGATGAGCGCGGCTTTCTTGAGATTGAGACCCCCATTCTAATGAAAAGTACGCCGGAAGGGGCGCGTGACTATCTTGTGCCGAGTCGTCTCTACGCAGGTGAATTCTATGCTTTGCCACAATCTCCACAGCAACTCAAGCAGTTGTTGATGGTCGCTGGCATGGATCGCTACTTTCAGATAGCACGCTGTTTCCGTGACGAAGACCAACGTTCGGATCGTCAGCCGGAGTTTACGCAGCTTGACCTGGAGATGAGCTTTGTGTCGGAAGAGGACGTGATGTCGCTCATTGAAGGATTGCTTGTTTACCTGATTGAGAAGACGACGAAAAAGACTATTCAGCAGCAACCTTTCCCACATATAAGTTACAAAGAGGCAATGGATCGCTATGGCACTGACCATCCCGACCTGCGTTTCGACTTGCCGCTCGTGGAGATTTCAGACCTTGCATCGGCAGGGAACTTTGGTGTGTTCAAAAACGCGCTTGCTCAGGAGCAAGGCATGGTCAAGGGCATCCGTTTCCCCGGTGCAGCAGGCTCGACGCGCAAGGAAATTGATGCATTGACCGAGTTTGCGAAGACGCTGGGTGCAAAGGGACTGGTCACGCTCGCTATTCAAGCACCCGGTGAGATTAAATCTCCTCTGACAAAGTTTATGTCGAGCGAAGAGGTACAGGCGATTATCGAACGTCTTGATGGGAAACCCGGCGACCTGTTGCTCTTCGTCGCTGATAACGCGAAAGTTTGTAACGATGTTCTCTTCCGTTTGCGTGTGCGCCTCGCCGAGCGTCTCAAGCTTATCGATCCGAATGAGATGGCTCTGTGCTGGGTCGTCGATTTCCCTCTGTTCCACTATGACGAAGAGTTGAAACGCTACGATGCCGAGCATAATCCATTTTCGAGTATGGATGAGCGGCACATTGAGCGGCTTGAGACGGATCCGCTCAACATTCGTGCCAAACAGTATGATATCATATGCAATGGCTACGAAGTTGGCGGTGGCAGTGTGCGTATCAACGTAGCGGAAATTCAGCACAAGGTCTTCTCGTTAATGAACATGGACGACGAGCAGATTAAGGAGCAGTTCGGGCATATGCTCGAAGCCTTCGAGTATGGCGCACCGCCGCACGGTGGCATTGCACTCGGTATTGACCGTCTTGTGATGCTGCTGGCAGATGAGGAAAATATCCGCGAAGTCATCGCCTTTCCCAAGACGCAAAGCGCGGTAGACCTCTTGATGAATGCACCATCGCCTGTCGATGAGAAGCAGCTTCAAGAGCTTCATCTGCGTGTGCGAAACGAGGAAAAGAAGTAATCTATATAGGACAAAAGGGTGGCCTCATTTTTATAATGATGAGGCTACCCTTTTGTCCTATAATTGCAAGACTACATCTGTACACATTTGCATTCATATGTATACTGCTTGTAAGACTACCACAGAGTCTCTATTGTAGATTTGGCATCCGGTTGGGAGGATGGAAGGAGAAGGAAAATGACAATAGTACAACATGGCAATTCACAGAGAGGTGCATCAGGTGTGTCAAGTGTGTCTGGCATCATCTCAGCATCTCAGACAAGTGCGGTGAACGTACTGAGCCGTCAAGCAGGAGTTGTTGGCGTCGGTAACGTAGGTATCGCCCCTAAATTTGCACCTACATTGAATGAAGATGAGGCCATCACTCAGGCACGTTTACTCAAAGCACTTGCAGACCCTACACGCTTACGCATTCTCAATCTACTCAGCAGGCACGAGGGCGAAGTGTGTGTGTTTGAGATCGTCGAGAGCTTCACACTGGAGCAACCAACTATTTCGCATCATCTTCGCATTCTGCGTGATGCTGGCCTCGTCGATTGTCGCAAAAAAGGATTGTGGGCCTACTACTACGTTCGTCGTGAGGTGTTGAACCGCGCACGAGAAGTCATTAACGAACTCGCCTAGTGGGGAGTGGAGGAAAGATGCTACGTACTCTGAGGTAGCCTGACAAAAGAAGAAATAACGAGAGGCACACATACACCTGTTGCATGTGTGCCTCTCGTTTTGTTGTGCTATGCTCTTGACCAGTCAGGTCAGACTCATTATACTAACGAAAGCACAAATGGCTTTGTAGCGGATTTACAAAATGGGATGAGTAATATGAAACTGATTATTCGCTGGCGACCTTTTGCACTCGTTGGTATCGCGCTGCTCGGATTGTTATTGCGCCTCTACGGAATCAACTGGGATCAGGGCAATAGCTTTCATCCCGATGAGCGAGAGATTCTGTTTCACGTCACGGCACTTGCATGGCCTAAAAGTTTCGCTCAATTTCTCGATCCGGTCAATTCTCCGCTCAATCCACATTTCTTCGCCTATGGTTCGTTTCCCTTTTATTTCCTGGCGTCACTTGGCAATATCCTTTCACATTTTTTCCCTGCAATCACGACATTTCAGCACATGACACTGCTGGGGCGTTTCTTATCTGCTCTCTTTGACAGTGGGACAATTCTCTTGATGGGTGTCATTGCCTTACGATTCATCACTGATACAACGCCAGGGCGACGCTATGCATGGAATGTTGCACTGCTCGTCGCTGCTCTTGTTGCATTTACGCCATTCCAGATTCAACTCTCCCATTTCTACGCCGTTGACACTATGCTCTTATTTTTTGTTGTTCTCACGATTCTTGCCTGTGTCGTTCTCATTGATACAGAGCAACAATTGCTCTGGGCGTTACTTGTAGGAGTTGGATACGGGCTGGGAATGGCAACAAAGTTTAGTGCCGCACCTCTGGCTGTACCCGTTCTCATCGCTTGTATCTTTCGCTGGCAACGACATGGCTTTCTCTCTGCATTGCTAGCTCTACTCGTCTCTGCGCTCTCGACGATTGTAGTATTTCTTATAGCCGAACCCTATGCGTTACTGGATATGAACAACTATGTTCAGCAGGTCTTGGAGCAGGGGCAACTTGCGCGTGGCCTACTGGATTATCCCTATGTACGGCAATTTGCAGGAACAATTCCCTATCTGTATGAGGCACGGAATATCTTCTTCTGGGGCTTGGGGTTGATGCTTGGAATTGCGACATGTGTAGGTGTTGTCTGGTTGTTGTGGCGACTGTTGAGCCGACATATGGGTGATTCGCACGAGATACAGGGTTGGGTCGTCATCCTTTCCTGGGTGCTGATATATGGTGGTATTGTTGGTGGTTTCTACGTCAAATTCATGCGCTACATGCTGCCAATTTATCCATTCTTAACGCTCTTTGCTTCGGCTGCCCTGATTACTTTTGTACGCTGGCTCTGGTATGTGAGTGGAAGACAACGTAGCAGTAACGTGGGTCAGTCATCGACTTCTGGAGCTTTACCTGT
>DAIQNC010000198.1:0-7273 GCA_036788655.1 Ktedonobacteraceae bacterium | reverse complement strand
CAATGTTCCCGGCGGCATCGAGCAGGGTGAGCGAGCGAAAAGACGGTACGAAGGACGTATCAATGTGTAGGAGCGCATTCATGATGCTCCTATAAATTTCCATGCACCGAGCAACTCGACGTTCAATGCCATAGAGATGCCTGTCTGTGCCAATACACCTTGATGCGCCTCGATGATGAGGGCTGCGATATCGCCTGCACTGGCATGTGTTCCCTGCTCATCCAGATTCAGGATGTAGTTCGCATTACGCTCGGAAATTTGCACGCCGCCGCGTTGTTTCCCTGCCAGACCTGCCTGTGCAATCAGGGCGGCGGCTGTTGCATTCTCTTCTCCTGTGCCAATCGGGTCTTTAAAGATAGAGCCTGCGTGCCGTTGTGCCGGGTCATCGTGTGTGCGTGTCTGTGCGTGTTGCTGGAGGACAGCTTCTAGCCTTGCAGGGTCATCGTGATGGACACACAGGGCAAGCGTCACGACCAGTTCGGTAGGCTCGATGAGGTTGCGAGATGGAATAATCAGTTGTCCATTCGCGTCAATGTGCGTCACGCGGCCTTCACGGAAGCGGCTATGACGATAGCCCAGATCGAGCGATTCTTTCGGATAGCGGCGGAACGAGATAACGGGAAAGACGGGCGGTGGATTCTCGTTCATACATCCCCGTGCGTCGAGTACCTCGATCCACTCTAACACCTGTCCCAGGTCGTGATTGTGCGCTCCGGTATTGCTGATGATGCCACCACCGAGCGTACCGGGGATACCTATGCCGAACTCCAGACCGCTCCAACCATGCGGAATCAGGTCCTTGAGCAGGTCGTTCCAGCGCACCCCGGCCTCGGCAATGACCAGAGCTGTGCCATCGCGTTGCTCTTCAAGTTGATAGCGACGGAAGGCAACGCTGGCTACGATGCCGCGCACTCCGGCATCTGCGAAGAGAATGTTGGAGCCTGCGCCGACAATCAGCAGAGGCCATTGACGTTGTACGCACAGCTTGATAAGGTCGCCGAGTTCCTCGCGTGTCCCGACCTCGATCCATATATCGGCAGTACCCCCGACACCGAAAGAGCTATGTTGTGCAAGTGGCTCGTCCAGAAGCACACGCTGTTGAAAATGAGGATGCAGAATGCTGTATACATATGCGCTGTCGAAGGTCATGGTTGTATCCCTTTCTCCCATATGATGGCAAATGATGTTATGTCTACAGGAGAAAGCATAGACGGGCGACATCACAGCAGTGTCACTCTTCTTTATAAAAATATCACAAAAGTGTCACGAGGAAAATCAGGGTATTGAGATGCTCGATCTCGATTTTGAAGAAAGAACCCGATTGAAGAGGCGTATGCTGGCATCGACGCAACCAGGCTTTACATCACGGGCCTGTCGATGGGTGGCTATGGCACATGGGATGCTATCGAACGCAGTCCCGGCTACTTTGCGGCGGCGGCACCACTCTCCGGTGCTGGTGATCCCTCGAAGGCATCGGTGTTGATACATCTGCCTATATGGGCATTTCACGGTGCGAAAGATACCACTATCCCCGTCTCTGGCTCACGTGATATGATTTATGCAATTGAACAGGCGGGTAGGCATCCCCTCTATACCGAATATCCAAACGATGGACACGATTTATGGCAACCCGGCAAGGTGTATACGCCATCGACAGGCCCAGCATTCTTTACATGGCTCTTCTCGCAGAAGAAGTCGTAGCAACATGAGAGATAAGAGTATGCCTAAAAAAACGAAGCGCACAAAACAGAAGAAAAATACCTCAAGTAATTTCGACTTTATCAATCGACAACTCAGTTATGCTCGCTATCTTTTAGAGCGTGAAGAGTATGAGGAGATGATTTCTATTTGTGAGCCTCTACGGAACCGCATAGCGAAGCATTCGCCTTCATATTCGCAGTTGCTGTTACTACTGGGGTTAGCGCATTTAATGCTGGAACACTTTCAGGAGAGCTATGATATCTTTACCGAAGGAATTGAGCTTGATCCGACGAAGACGGAGTTCTGGTTCAATCGTGGCGAATCTGCTTATCACATGAAGCGCATAGGTCGGGCCGTGCGCGATTTTGATCGAATGATAGAGCTAATGGGAACGCATAAGCTGTCAGGTGAAATGGCACAAGATATACGAGAGATTCGTGAAGAGTTTCAGCTGCTTTTGCAAGAAATAGCGTTGACGCCAGAACAATACTTCGAGCGGGAAGACAATTTCCTCGCCGGCGTGAGGGCTATGAAGCAGAGTAAATGGCATGAGGCAGAGCAACTATTCAAGCAGATAGCTACGATAGACCCGAACATACCATCGTACTGGACAAATTTAGGTACTGCTCTTGTAATGCAGAACAAATATGATGAAGCGGAAGAGGCTTTTCAACGCGCTCTGCAACTCGACCCTGGATATGTTCTTGCAAGAAGAAACCTGGAAAACTTACCTGCACTTCAAGGAGGCGAAAAGAAGCCCGATATTAAAACGGTAGGGGAAGCTGAATTACAGGAAATGCAGCATCCTACAAGTAGCAATGACAAAAACTCTGTTGACCAATCCTCAGCTTCACAGACAACCTTTAAAAATGCCAGTGGCGCGGCAATGAATACACGCACACGGCTCGGCAAACTGGAACCACGCTACATGTTTTTTCTCAACCCTTATCTCGATGCACGATTTACAGTATGTCCTTTATGCGGGGAGAAGATGAAGCTGCGTAAATTCACATTGCTCGTACATGTAGACCCTGCCTATGCCTATGTAACGACGATGCAATGTCGATACTGTCCCATCAACGACCTGCTCATCGTTCATAAAAACCTGTTAGAAGAGCGTATGGCTGCATACTACTCTAAATTCTATCCAGACGCTGTTGGTAATGACTATCTCGTGCTGGGGACACTCAAATGGAGTGAATGGGAGCAAAAAGACGATACGTTTTCCCTTGAAGAGGTTATTGAGCATCTACATGACTTCAAGGAAGTTGTGATATTTAAATAGGAGATAAGCTATGCCACGCTCGTACAGTTTCGCTGGCGGCTTTCCACGTTCGCCATCAAAAGAATCCCTTCCTTATGGATTTAAGGAATAGGTTCAAAAAAAGGTTGACGAATTTATCGACACAACGTTAAAATGTTTGCTTTACGCACCCATGCCCGAACTAGGAACCCCTTCCCATGCAAGGCGTTCCTCGCTTCCGGGGTCATTCACAACGCGGCACTCGACATCGAATATCATGGTTGCTCGCTGCTGTGGTGTGTAGACAGGCCATTCGGGTAGTCCTTCATACGCTGGAACACCACTATGGGCGAAGGCTAGCCATGCACCGCTCATCTTTTCCGCGAGTTCGACTCGGTCGGGACTATTGCCCGTAAATCCCACGGCAGAAGGAAGTGTGTCGAAGACGAAGGGAATTTCGAGGGCGTGACACGATTTCAGGCGTCCATTTAATATCGGCGTCTCCCACGTGAATTGATACATATACACGGGTGCGGCTCCCTGTGCATACTTGCGCTCGGCCTCTGTAATCGAGTTCAGGCGCATCATACGGTCACTTGAAATTGTAGCGAACAGGTCGGAAGGTGATGCCTTTGGATGGACGTGACGATAAGCGGCAAGAATTGAATCGGTTGAAGACCCTCCGAGAGCCTTGACCCGTGTACGTAGTCTAGCTTCGTCGAGCGTTGCAAATTCGGTATCGCTCAATAGGAACAGCGTCGCCTCGTCTTTGTTCGTGCCGATGATGAGCGGTACGTGAGCGGATATCGCGGGTGCATCGGGATCGAATGGGTGACGTGGTAGTGCTTGTCCATCGACGACTGGCCCCCATCCCATCAGTCCGTTGCGATTGACCTTCGTATTAGCCTCGAATATCTGCTCAACTGGAATGTCTTGTAGCTTATGGACATCTTGAGGCGCAATTCCGAGTGCTTTCAGCAATTTTTCGGCTCGTTCCGTTCCCACCTCGCGTGTTGCCATTCTAAGACCGGGGCCACTTTCAACAATTGCTTTATGAAAGAGACCTGCCGCTGAAGGCATCGCCATGAGAACGCTGACCTTGCTGCCACCGCCAGACTCGCCAAAAATTGTGACATTGTTGGGGTCGCCACCGAACGCCTCAATGTTGTCGCGCACCCATTCCAATGCGGCTACAAGGTCGAGCATTCCTACATTGCCAGATGCTGCAAACTCCTCACCTGCGATTTCGCCCAGATAGAGGTAGCCAAGTGGCCCCAGACGATGATTGACGGTGACAACCACCACATCGCCACGACGCGCAAGGTTTCTACCATTATAAAACGCTGCCGAGCCTGACCCCATCGTGTAACCACCACCGTGACACCAGAACATGACCGGACGCTTACGCCCATTAGCTATTGCTGGCGTCCACACATTCAAATACAGGCAATCTTCGCTCTCTGGCTCAGGCTGCCCTTCACCAACAATAGACATGAGACGCCCCATACCCCCTGCTGGTTGTGGGCTACTCGACCCGAAACGTAATGTGTCACGTACACCCGCCCACGATTGCGGTTTCTGTGGTGGCATAAAGCGATGATGCCCACTTGTCGAACTACCATAGGGAATGCCTTTGAAGGCGTGAACATCGTTCTTTGTACTTCCTCGTATCGTGCCGTTTGTTGTTTGCGCGAGAACATGCTCCATTGTTGGTTGTGTCCTTTCTAAGTGGGAAAAGGGTGTAATGAATTATACCCGTACATCGCCTAGTTTCTCCCAATTTTTCGGTGATGAACGTTCATCATTCTCTTACGTTGCCAACAACGCTGGAATGTACGGGTATAATTCATTACACCCTTTCTTCAACTATCCATCTTCACAAATACTTTCCAGTGTTCATTATCGCACTTTATTTCTCCAATACATACGTTCCCGGCGCAGGGGTGATGGGTGCATATTTTGTGCTGCCCATTGAAGGGGGAGAGACTTGCTCACCGGAGCGTGTCTTGAGCCATTCAACCCAGTCTGTCCACCAGCTTCCTTTGTGCTGTTCGGCAGTGGCAAGCCACTCGTCCGCGTTTTGAACGGGTTTGTCGTTTGTCCAGTAGCTGCGCCCCTTCGAGGGGGGATTGATGACGCCCGCAATATGACCGCTTGCTCCAAGCACAAAGCGTACATTGCTACTGGCAAGTTGCGAGATGCGCCATGCAGATTTCCAGGGAACGATGTGGTCTTGTTCTGCACCGACTGCGTAGATGTCCTGGTGAATCTTGCTCAGGTCGATGGGGACGCCCTTTATCTTGACGTTGCATGGCTTGATAAGGTTGTTTTCAAGGTAGGTGTTACGCAGGTAGAACGAGTGCGCGGTACGTGTCATGCGTGTGCCATCGGCGTTCCAGTAGAGCAGGTCGAAGGCAGGTGGCTCTTTTCCTAATAAGTAGTTGTTGACGACGTTGCTCCATATCAGGTCGTTGGCACGGAGCATGTTGAACATAGTCGCCATAGAGCGACTATCGAGGTAGCCACGCTCCGCCATCTTGCCTTCCATATAGGTTAGCTGCGGCTCGTCGATGAAGACCGAAGTATCACCGACTTCGCTGAAATCTTGCAAGGCGACAAAAAAGGTTGCGGCATTGACGGTCTCATCTCCTTTAGCGTCGAGATAGGGTATCGCTGTAGAGAGCAACGTGCCACCAACGCAGTAGCCAATCGGGTTGATTTTCTGCGAACCCGTGATGTTTTTGATCACGTCGAACGCGCTCAATGGGCCGAGCGTGAGGTAGTCGTCGAAGCTGATGTCCTCCATCGAGGCATCAGGATTTTTCCAACTGATGACGAACACCGTGTAACCATTGTCCACCATGAATTTGATGAGGCTATTCTGCGGTTGCATATCCAGAATATAGAATTTGTTAATCCACGGCGGAATGAACAGCAGCGGAATCGAATAGACCTGCTCAGTTGTGGGCTTGTACTGGATGAGTTCGATGAGACGATTGCGATAGACAACCTGCCCAGGCGTGAGCGCGAGATTGCGCCCCGGCTCAAAGGCATCGGTATCGGTCATCTTGACCTGCCCATCTTTGAAGTCGCGCATGAGGTGATCCATGCCCTTGACCAGATTTTGCCCACCAGACTGAATGGTTTCGTGAATAACCTGTGGATTAGTGAACAGCGAGTTGGTCGGGCTAATCATATCAAGAAATTGGCGTAGGTAGAAGGTCAATTTGTGTTGCTGCTTTTCATCCAGACCCTGTACCTGTGAAGCGGCTTTAAGCAGTGTCGTTGCAGTGAGTAAGTAACTCTGTTTGAGGGCGTCGAAGATGGGGTTTTGTTGCCAGTCAGGAGCGGAGAAACGTTTATCGCCTTTCTCCGGCGAGATAACTGGTTGCGTCTCCTGTGTGAATCCCCAGAATTTGAGTGCTGTCGAGGTCATGATTTGCGTGTATTGCTGCATGAAATCGCTATAGTTCGACCACAGACGTGCGGGGTTGCTGATAGCGTCTAGCCATATCTGTTGAAAGGCGCGAGTCGTTCCTACCACATCAAAAGGGATGAGCGAACTATAAGGATTGGCTCTCCATAGCTGGTCAATAAGTGCCATCCACGGGTCATTGAGGCTCTTATTGTCTGGATCATGAGTCATCGAGATAGGATTGGTTGTATCGGATGTGACAGGCATTTTCATGGTATTTTCGAGTAGTTTTGTCCAGATGTCAAAAGGATTTTGTCCAGTTGATGATGTATCAGGCATAAAAATCTCTCCTTTAGAGGCGAACGCATATCTATGTAATGGCATGATGTATCACGGCTGTGTGATACATGGGATGCAGACGGGCGTGATAAAGAATTTTCACGTTCAGAATTGGTATCTTCGTAGACCCCGATTTATCGATGGGGTAGCCTCGACCGACCCATCGATAAATCGGGGTCTACGAAGTTACTGGGCCTTGTTTATTTAAATGTAGACGCCGCCATTGATGCTGATGGCTTGAGCCGTCATGTAATCGCCTTCGGTAACGATGTAGCGGACACAGGCAGCGATTTCTTCGGGCTTGCCGAAGCGACCCATCGGGATTTTGTCGAGGATGCGTTGACGTATGTTCTCTGGTACGTCCATGAGCATGTCTGTCTCTGTGAAGCCGGGACAGACAGCGTTGACGGTGATGCCGTGACGCGAGACTTCCAATGCGACGGATTTGGTGAAGCCGATGATGCCAGCTTTGGTCGTGGCATAATTCGATTGACCGATGTTGCCACCCTGCGCTACAAATGAACTGATGTTGACGATTTTGCCGCTTTTACGTTCGAGCATGAAGGGAAGTACCT
>DAIQNC010000197.1:610-7324 GCA_036788655.1 Ktedonobacteraceae bacterium | reverse complement strand
CATTGGCGACCTTGCTGACTCGCTTAGGAAACAACGCCCGAAAGACTTACCCGATAAAGAAGGGCAACTCTATGACAAGTTGCTCAAACGGACACAGAATCTCTCGGAAAATATCCGTACCGTCTTTTCCGTCGCGCAACCAACGCAATTTGTGTATTATGTCGAGCGTGTTCAGACTGGCGGTGGACGTGCAAGCGCGAGCAATGTACAGCTTCAAGTTTCTGCCGCACCACTTGATGTAACAAACTGGCTCAAAGAGCGTCTTTTCGATAAGTGTAACGTCATTTGTACCTCGGCGACGCTGGCAACTATTGGGCCAGACCCGGCACATCCCGAAGTCAAAGGGCCGAACTTCTCCTATTTTCGCAAGCGTATCGGACTCGACGCACTCGAACGACCCGATGTGCTGGAATGTATCCTGCCGCTTGCCTTCGATTACGAGAACAATTCGCTCCTTTATATTCCGCGTGACCTTCCTGCTCCTGCCTATGGTGCAGGTTCCGACGAATATATGAAATCCATTGCACGTGAGATGTATAAGCTGGTCAAGGCATCGCGTGGTCGAGCCTTTCTGCTCTTTTCGAGTAAGCGCATGTTAGATCGTGCCTATGAACTCATGTCGCCACACCTGCCCTATCCTCTGCTCAAACAAGGTGACATGACACGATTGGAATTGACGCGCCGTTTCCGTGAGGAAGAGGGTTCTGTATTATTCGGTCTCAAAAGTTTCTGGGAAGGCGTCGATATCGCAGGTGAGGCACTCTCGCTCGTCGTCATCGACAAACTTCCCTTCGATCCACCCGATGACCCGGTACATGAGGCACGAGTCGCACAGATGAAGGCGGCTGGTGAAAACTGGTTCGGCACATATGTCCTGCCACAGGCCGTGCTACGCCTCAAACAGGGCATTGGTCGCTTGCTTCGTACACGCGAAGATCGCGGCGTGATGGCAATTCTCGATACACGATTGCATACAAAAGGCTATGGTAAGATGGTACTTGATGCAATGCCACCTGCGAAACGAACGACGAATATTCGAGATGTCGAACGCTTCTTTGCATGAGTGGTGCATTTCTGGAGGTCTCTTATGACTGCACAAAGGCGACACGACTACATAACGGTAGATGAATGGCAAGCGTTAGAGCAAGCCAATCCCGATGTAAAATATGAATACATCGACGGGCAAATATACCTTATGTCTGGGGGGAGTCTCGCACACTCGCGTATTGGTAGCAATGTCGTAAGAACACTTGAAGACGCGCTAGAAAATACATCGTGCTACGCCTATAATTCTGATGCAAGTGTACGTTTATCAGAAACTCGTTACACCTATCCAGACGCATCAGTCTCATGCGACCCACGAGATGTACCAACTACTGAGCAGATGAGGATACAAACGCCTCGCGTGATCGTCGAGGTTCTCTCAGACTCAACCGAAGGCAAAGATAGACTCAAAAAAGCTCACCTGTATCATGCATGTCCTTCGATACAAGAATACATGCTGGTTGCCACACGCTATCAAGCTGTTGAGGTTCAGCGTCGCACGGGGAATGAGTGGACAGTGCATGTATTCGGTCCAGGCGATGAGGTAGAGCTAACCAGTATTAGTGTAAAGTTTCCGCTTTCAGCACTTTATAGAGGGACAAATGTACCCGAAGTCATGAGCGAATAAGCCGTTATTTACCGATGGAGACGTTGTGTACGGACAACATCCTTACCGTTGTCGTTTCGATTGGGGACGACACGGTGTACATCAAGCTGTCGAGTGGGGTGATATTCTTGTTATCGTCGATACCATAAGCTTTTCCACGTCTGTCGTTACCGCCGTACATAATGGTGGTCTCATTTATCCCTGTTCGATGGATGAAGATGTCAACCTGATTGCTCGACGTATTGGTGGCGAAGCTGCTGTACATCGTCGCAAAGTACCAGCGCAAGGGCGATTTTCGCTCTCTCCCACAACGTTTCTCTCTATCGAGCCTGGAACACGAGTTGTACTTGCCTCACCCAATGGCGCAACCTGTAGTCGTTATGCTGAACAAGTTCCTTATTTATTCGTTGGTGGGTTAGTGAATGCTCAGGTCGTTGCAACCGTTGTTTCATCCCTGCTTGAACAAACAGACCTGTCGGTCACAATAATTGCATGTGGAGAACGCTGGAATCCGTCAAACGAAGATGGCTCATTGCGCTTTGCTATCGAAGATTATCTTGGTGCTGGCGCAATTCTCTCTTATTTACAACAGGAAAAATCACCTGAAGCTCGCGTATGTGAAGGTGCTTTTCTACAATGCCAACAAGATTTGAAAGCTCTTCTGTGGGACTGTAGTAGTGGACGCGAGTTACGCGAGAAGGGATTTGAAGAAGATGTTATACTGGCTTCCCGATTAAATGTTTATGAAACGGTTCCTCATATGAGGGATAGTTATTTAGTAGCACTTAATACCGAAGAGAGAATCGATTAATATTATTATAAGTAAGGAGCAAATAGTGATAGAAGCAAAAGATATTTTTGAAGATGCCATGGAATGGTTAAAAGACCATTATGGAAACTGGTGCTTTTTTACAGAGAGGGATATAGTATGGGTTCTTCAAAATCATTTGATATCCCTGATAAGGGGTAAAAGCCTACCCTATCGCTTATTTTATAATTTTGAAATGTATCCTGAAAACAAAAAGGGAAAAAATAAAAAACTCTATCAAGGCAGCGATGCCAAGAATAAAGAGTCTATGGCTGCTGATCTTGTCATTTTCAATGATGATAAAAAGATTGTAGAGGTTGCTATAGAACTCAAATATGAGCCGTCTCATCAACGCAAATATAATCCGAAAGCCAAGATAGCTATGCAACCTGACATTGAGCCTACTGCAATAATGCATGGGAAATACCCTGTAGCATTTTTTACAAAAAGACAGGCTGGCAATGGAGGAAGTGGAGAGGAAGATATTGAACGAGTAATTTAAATATGTTACAGATATGAAAGCGTGCTATGCATATGCAATATTCATAGACGAAGGTCGATACTATCGTGGCATTGACGATAAGCCATTTCCGAGAAGTGAGTGGAGAGATTGGGAACTATCTAATGGACTATTCTCTCAAGTTTCTGTACTCTGGTCCCAAGTTGCTTCGACTAATATAGAAGGCGTTCAGCCAATTTGGTGATTAGTAATTTGCTACAAACGCTTGTCTCCTAGCTACTTCCGCATAAGCGCGTCACTAGCATAAGCTCGGCAAGTTCGTTTACAATAGGGACAGGGTAAAAAACGCAAACGTCGTAGTTTCGTTATATGGAGATATTTATCTATGTACGATACCCTCTTCTCGCCGCTCACTATAGGGCCGCGCACAGCCCGTAATCGCATTATTTTCGGCAGTCATACCACCAATTTCGCACGTCACAACATGCTCAGTCAGCAACATGCAGACTACTACGCGGCACGTGCTGAGGGTGGCGCAGGAATGATCGTGCTGGAAGAGCATATCGTTCACAATTCCGACTTGCCCTATGAGCGTGCTGTGTTGGGTTATCTTCCTGATACACCCGATGCTATCAAGTCAGTCGTACAACGCATTCATCAGCATGACACGCTCGCGTTGGTACAACTCAATCATAATGGACAACAATCGACGAGTGATCATAACCAGCGCGAATTGTGGGGAGCTTCACCCGTGCCTAATGTGTCGTCACGCGAAGTGCTGAAGGAGATGGAATTAGCCGATATTCGCGCTGTCATAGACGGATTCGGACTTGTTGCGAAGTATGCAAAGCAAGGTGGGGTCGATGGCGTGGAGCTTCAAGTAAGCGATAGTTCATTATTACGGCAATTCCTCTCGCCACTTACCAATCAACGCTCAGATACCTATGGTGGTGTACTCGACAATCGACTGCGTTTCTTACAGGAAACGATTGAGGCGGTTGACAATGCCATTGGCTCCGACACAATTCTCGGCCTACGTTTTTGTGCCGATGAACTCGCTCCATGGGCAGGGCTGACACCTGAGCAGAGCATCGAGATTGCCCGTCTGCTTGTTGCTACCAGGCGTATCAACTATCTCACCGTCACGATGGGGAGTATTCTCAGCACAAATATGTTCCCATTCACGGCAACCATGCATGTAGCTCCTGGCTATGCCGTGCATCTCGCAACTGCTATCAAAGCCACCGTCAACATTCCCGTGTTCGCGGCTGGGCGTATCATGAACGCGGCACAGGCCGAGCGTATTCTGGCAGAGCAACAGGCCGATGGTGTCGAGATGATTCGTCCGTTAATTGCAGACCCAATGCTCCCCCGGCTTTCACATAACGGCAAAGCTACACAGGTACGCCCATGTATTTTCTGCAATCAAGGATGTCAGGTACGAAGCGCAATGAATGTCACACTGAGTTGTAACGTCAATCCTGATGTATTGCATAGTAGTCCTGTAGAACCAACCGCAACTCGTACATCTGGACTGCCTGTTTGCATCGTCGGTGGCGGAGTTGCAGGAATGGAAGCGGCACGAACGCTCGCACTACAAGGTCGTCGGGTCATCCTTTATGAGCGTGAAGCTATCCTCGGCGGAACAGTAGCACTGGCATCAAACGGGGCGGGACGTGCGGAATTGGGTCTCATTAGCGATTATTTGATTGCGGAACTTGAACGGCTAGGAGTCGAAGTGCATACAGGAGTCGAAGCAACTCCACAGATGCTCATGGAACAACGATTTTCAGCGATTATAATAGCGACGGGAGCGCATACGGGAACAGGTCTACTTCCCATTCCGGGCCACGATTTACCTCATGTTACTGATGTCCGTCGAGTATTAGCAGGTGAGGTTATAAACGGGCAACGTGTCGTAGTCATCGACGAGAGTGATTCGCATGGTGTCCTATCAGCAATTGAGTTACTCGCATCACAGGACAAGCAGGTTGAGGTAGTGACAGAGGATTGGTATATTGGGCGCGATTTAGTTGCCACGCAAGACCTCACGGGCTGGATGCAACGTACACTTCCTCATAACGTCGTGCATACACCTCATACTAGCGTCGTGCGTATAGAGCCGAATGGCGTTATCGTTGCCGACAAATACGCGGATGGTGAACGACTTTTGCCAGCAGATATCGTTGTGTTGGGAACATACGAGCGTCCCTCATCGACGTTATATGATACACTGAAAGGAAGAGTGCAACGTCTCTATCGCATAGGCGATTGCGTCACGCCACGTCGCATCGAACAGGCCATCGCGGAAGGGCGACAAATAGGCGAAATGATTGCGGGAACGCAACCTTCTCTGTAGTCCGACGATTCATCGCGGATGTGTGCCATAGACGCCATATCATATGCGCCGCACATCCGCGATGAATCGTCGGACTACAGAGAAGTATACATAGTTACAGGATTTGACATGACAATATCAACAATGACACAGGTTGGCGTTTTGCAATCGGTACAGGTAGGAACGCCACATTACTATGGTACGAAGGATGCGGAGAACGAGATGGAGCGACGCTGGAAAACGTCGTTCTTCCGCACTCCCACAACACAATCGCTCTGGCTGTTCAAGACGCATCTCGAAGGCAATGAGCAGGCCGATAAGAAAAATCATGGTTCGCTCGATCAGGCGGTACTCCTCTATTCTGCTGAAAACTATACGAAATGGCACGAAGAAGCTGGCTGTGCCGAAATTAGTGCGGGTGGCTTCGGCGAGAATTTCACGATTGAGGGCATGAGCGAAGAAAATGTATGCGTCGGTGATATCTATGCCATTGGTGAGGCAGAGATACAGGTCACAGGGCCGCGCTATCCCTGCTGGAAAATCGAAAGACGCTGGAACATGCCCGGTTTGACCGCTCGTGTTGCTGAAACAGGACGCACAGGTTGGTATTGCCGCGTGTTGCAAGAGGGACGTATTGATACTGGACTACCTATTATGCTCATAGAACGTCCCTATCCACGCTGGACAATGGCTCTCATTAACAGCTTTGCGAACGGGAAAAACAAGGATGTTGCCTTAGCTCAGGAACTCGCCGCATGTCCATTGCTGGAAGAATGGTGGGGCAATTTAATTGTGAAACGTGCAAAGAAAAAATCGTAACACGTGGCCTTTAAGGGAGATTTTCGATGGCTGGACAATACACCTATCTCTTCACGCCTATTCGCATCGGGCAAACGATCATTCCCAATCGTATCGTGTTCGCTGCCCACCTGACTAATCTTGCCGAAGAAAATCTCCCTGGCCCACGCCTCATTGCCTACTATGCTGAACGTGCGAAGGGCGGCTGTGGGCTAATTATCACCGAGGAGCAATCAGTTCATCCCAGCGACTGGGCGTACCAGAAGCTTATTCATGGCTTCGATCCACATGTTATTCCTGCATATCGGCGCATGACACGTGCTGTACATGAGCATGGCACACGCATGTTCGCGCAAATCAACCATAACGGTATGCAGTCGAATAGCCTGTACTCACGGCGTCCTGTTGTCGGTCCGTCACCGCTTGCTGACCCCATTCACCGCGAGATGTGTAAGGAACTCGAACACGAAGAGATTGCCGAAATCGTGCGCGGCTATGCACTCGTGGCACGACATGTACGCGAGGGTGGCTTCGATGGAGCAGAACTACAATCCTCGCACAGTTCGCTCATGCGTCAATTCTTCTCACCTTACTACAATCGACGCACTGATGAGTACGGTGGCTCCTTAGAAAACCGTATGCGTTTCGCCATTGAGGTT
>DAIQNC010000197.1:0-600 GCA_036788655.1 Ktedonobacteraceae bacterium | reverse complement strand
GCGCTGAAATTGGACGCGATTTCACGATGGGTATTCGTCTGTGTGGCGACGAGTTGATCCCTGCTGGTCTGACGCTCGACGATGTACGCGAAATCGCTAAACGGCTCGAAGCGACGGGTCAACTCGACTTCATCAATACCAGCATCGGCGAATTCCACAACCTCTACATGGTCGAAGGCTCGATGCACACACCACCGGGCTATCAACTCTTCGTCTCCGCAGGTATCCGCGAAGTAGTCAAGCTCCCCGTCTTCTGCACTGGACGCATTAAAGACCCCGTGCAAGGTGAACGTATCTTACGTGAAGGTCTAGCCGATATGGTAGACGTGGTACGTGGTCAAATCTGCGACCCGCACTTCACACGTAAAGCACGCGAAGGCCATACTGAGTCTATACGCCTCTGCATCTCCTGCAACCAATACTGTATCGGGCGCATGGGACTCAATCTGAGCCTCGGCTGTATCCAGACACCCGCGACAGGCAACGAGCTACAATTTCCAGCAATCACACCTTTAATGGCTATAGGAAATTCCAAAAACCAGACGGTAGCTCCACATGTTATCGTTGTTGGTGGTGGGCCAGCAGGAATGCAAGCGGCAA
>DAIQNC010000196.1:0-7333 GCA_036788655.1 Ktedonobacteraceae bacterium | reverse complement strand
TAAGCAAAACGCCTTCCAAAAAGGAGTCCTTCGCAAACGCTTGTCTAAACTGGCTTCTCATGCTATACTAGAGATGCCAGAGTCTAAATGGCAGAAGGGGCGCGACGGCGATTGAAACCGGTGTGCAATACGGGAGCGCACAAAAGGCCATACGACGTCTAAATGGCAGAAGGGGCGCGACGGCGATTGAAACGGTTGGCGGCATTTGCAGTCGTTACTGCATTAGCAGGTCTAAATGGATGGGGATGTCCGAGAGGAATTGAGGAGCCTTACATAATGAACTATGGCACACGAACCCGGACATGCGTAGTAGGACTACCGGCGTGTAATGATGAAGATTCACACGTGAAATCGAACATTTGGAGTGTGGCAAGCAGGGTGTGATTCTATCACACTCTGCTTGCCACACCACAATCTTCACACTCTTTTCTCAACCTCGTCATCCTATCCCTCATTCAACATATCCCATCGCCGGGGCAACTTTCCCATGTACGGATATAATTCATTACATCCTTTTCGGATGTAGTATAATAATGCTATTGATGAGATAAGCAACCTGTAATAGTAAAAGGAGCATACTACCGATGCAGTCACCTGTCCTTTTGCCTGGCATCACGCAGCAACATGTCAAGACCGACCGTCTGGATATTGCCTATTTACAGACGGGAACCGGGGATAGTCCTCTTGTCCTCGTACATGGCAACACGTCGTCGTCCCTGTTCTATCAGGACTTTATGCTCGCACTGGCTGCCACCAACCGCTATCGTATCTACGCCCCCGATATGCGCGGCTTCGGCGATACACAGCCGCTTCCCATCGACGCGACACGCGGTGTACGCGATTTCTCCGATGACCTGTTCGCCTTTACGCAAGCTCTCGGCCTGACACGCTTCCATCTCTTCGGCTGGTCGATGGGCGGTAATGTCGCTATACAGTTTGCCATCGACCACCCCGACCAGCTTCACACACTCATGCTGGAATCGCCCGGCTCTCCCTTCGGCTTCGGCGGCACGAAAGGCGTAGAGGGAACACCTGTATGGCCTGATTTTGCTGGTAGTGGAGGTGGAACCGCCAATACTGAGTTTGTGCAACGCATCGGAGAAGGAGATCGGAGTAGCGAGCCGTTGTCGCCACGCACCGTCATGAACACCTTCTATTTCAAGCCACCGTTCCGCGTAGCACCAGACCGGGAAGAGGTCTACGTCACCTCCATCCTTTCCAGTAAGGTGAAAGAAGGCATTTATCCAGGAGATATGATCCCTTCTGAGAACTGGCCTCATGTTGCGCCCGGTACACAGGGGCCGAACAACACGCTCTCGCCCAAATATCTCAATCAGGCAGAACTCGCCTCCATCAGCCCGAAACCGCCTATCTTGTGGATACATGGAGCCGATGACCAGATCGTCTCGGATGCTTCCCTCTTCGACCTCGGCCTGCTCGGACAACTGGGAGCCGTACCCGGCTGGCCCGGCGCGGACATCTACCCACCGCAACCAATGATCGGGCAGGTACGTACTGTGCTGAAGAACTATCAAGCCAACGGGGGCAAGATGCAGGAAGTGATACTTGCAGACTGCGGACATTCACCACATATCGAAAAGCAAGATGAAGTCGTGAAGCTCGTTAGCGACTTCATAAGCAGAGTGGCATAAGGGACTAAGAACTAATCAGTCTTCATCATTACCTGTTGCCATCAAGAAATTACTCCTTATCAAGTAATTCTTGTGTATCCTTATATCCATAATACACGAAGTACATTCTAAATACGGCTCTTAAATTACTTGATAGCAGCAAAATATGGTATCATCAAGTAATTGGCAACTATGTTCATCAAGAAATTACAGCGTAGGGATAATTATTATAGTGGCAGACATACAGAAGGATACACGACTTTTCAGACGTATCGCCCAAAAACGAAAGCGGCATTACCAGCGAAACGCATAGCCCACGCCGCGTACCGTCTGTATCAGCTTCGGGTTTGCGGGGTCTTCTTCGAGTTTCTCGCGGAGCCAGCGTACATGCACATCGACGGTGCGCGTATCGCCTGCGTAGTCATAGCCCCAGACGTTGTGCAGTAGCTGGTCACGTGTGAGAACCGTGCCACGATTTCGCACGAGGTAAGTGAGCAGGTCGAATTGCTTGGGTTGTAGCTCCAACTCCTGACCGCGACAATTGACACGGCGACCTGCGATGTCGATGCGAAGTGGCCCGACGACGAGTTCATTTCTCGGATGCGGCACTTCTTGCGGCTCCTGCGATGAACGGCTATCAGCAAGGTGAGGATAGTCGGCACGACGCATCAAGGCGCGTACACGGGCTAACAATTCACGGCGTCCAAATGGCTTGGTCACATAATCATCGGCCCCGACTTCGAGTCCGACGACTTTATCAATCTCTTCACCTTTCGCGGTGAGCATCATGATGGGGGTTGTCTCGGTATTCTTCTCGCGGCGCAACAGGCGGCACACCTCGAAGCCATCCATTTCAGGCAACATGACATCCAGCATAATCAGGTCAAGCCGCTCGTTACGTGCGATATCGAGCGCACTTGCCCCGTCTATGGCAGTCATCACCTGATAGCCTGCCTGCTCCAGGTTATATGCAATTGTCTCCACAAGAACCGCCTCATCATCTACAACCAGAATAGTACGTGCCACGAGTTGCCTCCAAACAAAACATACAGGAACATGCCCGTATCCATGTTGTGTCGTGATGTATCACGGCAGTGGTTCGTCTGGCATACAGCCGTGATACATCACGACACAACATGGATACGGGTGTAGCGTGATTAACCGAAACGCCCGCTAATGTAGTCCTCGGTCTCTTTACGTTTCGGATGCTCAAAGAGTTGAACGGTAGGTTCTATCTCGATGAGATGTCCGCTCAGGAAGAAGCCTGTGTATTGCGAGACACGCGATGCCTGTTGCATGTTGTGCGTTACAATCACAATCGTATACTCCTTCACAAGCTCATTAATGAGTTCCTCGATTTTCAGCGTGGCAATCGGGTCGAGTGCGGATGCTGGCTCGTCCATCAGCAACACATCGGGCTTGACTGCGAGGGCGCGTGCAATACACAGTCGCTGCTGTTGACCACCGGATAGGCCGAGTGCGGATGTATTCAAACGATCCTTTACCTCATCCCAGAGGGCGGCTCCGCGTAGGCTCTCCTCGACGGTCTCCTTGATATAGTTGTTTCCCTTACCCTGTAGTCGCAGGCCGTAAGCGATATTCTCGAAAATCGACTTCGGGAAGGGATTTGGACGCTGGAACACCATACCAACTTGCTGACGCAGCGCAACTACATCCTCTTTCCTATCATAGATATTGCGTCCATTCAGCATCGCTTGTCCTTCTGTGCGGGTACCAACGATGAGGTCGTTCATGCGATTGAGCGTTCGCAAGAAGGTTGATTTGCCACAACCTGACGGGCCAATCAAAGCTGTGACCTGCCGCTCACGAATGGGAAGCGCGACATCATACAATGCTTGCTTTTTACCATAGTAGAAATTGAGTTGCTCAACGTTAATCTTATAATTTGCATTCGCGTCGAGCAGAGTGCTGGCATTGACTTTTCTATGCACGAGATCGGTGGGAGACTCGATAGATGCGCCATTCTGCTGTACAGTTGCTCCATTAACAGCACTCTGCGCTCCCTGAGCGACCTGTACACCTTGCGCTTGTCTGGTAGATTGCGTATTCAAACGCGATGGTTCCATTCCCATCGGAAAACTCCTTTTTAATTTGTAAACCTTCGTCATGAGACCCCAACGCTATCTTATGCCAACGGGTATTCTTTGTGTAAAGGAATGGCGGTGTCTACGATGAGCCGATTCCCCAGAACAACGAGACGAATGTAGCGGCCCGCGAGTGCCTTACTAATGAAGTAGGGGCGGCCTTCGTAAGAGATATGACCGCTTCGTGCCACCTTACGAGAGAAAATGTTCGCCCCTTCTGGCACAATGATGTTTGATAGTTCTGCTGAAACGTTCATAAGAGAGTAGTCTCCTCTTTATGCAGCGGTAACTCGCCGTTCAATCACGCGACCAATTGCACGTGCAGCAATATTGATGATAAGTAAAAGCAGAATGAGCAGAGCGGATGAGCCTGCGGCAATAGCTGTTTCCTGGGCAGAAGTAAGACTTGTACTTCCTCCACCAGGTCCAATGACAAAGTAGGCACGTGTGGTAAGCGTATCACTGGCAATGAGTGGGTTAAGTGTGAATACATTCGGCGGGCTATTCAAACCCATTGTGAAGAGAAGTGCAGCCGCCTCGCCGATAATCTTACCTGCCGTCAGGATGATACCAGTAATGATACCGGGCAAGGCAGAAGGGATGATGACTGTCCGAATGACATGCCATTTTGTCGCTCCGAGTGCCAGTCCACCTTCGCGCATCTCGCGTGGCACAGCGGTCAGTGCATCCTCAAAGAGGCGCAGAGCCAATGGGAAGTTGAGACAGAGTAACGTAAGCGCACCGGAGAGTCGGCTCGTTCCCAGTTGCAACGTCGTACTGAAGACAAGAAAACCGAATAATCCTAATACAATCGAAGGTACACCGGCCAGTGTTTCAGCCGCGAAATGGATGATCGTCACGAAACGGGCAGCAGTCGCGTACTCCACAAGGAAGATAGCGGCAGCCAACCCTATCGGAATAATGAATATCTCAGTGAGGATGAGGATGTAAAATGTGTTGAATATTTCACGCCCAACTCCTGCATCACTCGTGTTATAAAATGAGGGACTTATCAAATACGAAAAACCCTGGACAATCAGATAGACAATAATCGCTATGAAAATGAGCATCACCAGAACGGCGACGAGCCACAAAATCGTTGTGCCTATCGCATTCCCTGTATGTAGACGCCGCAACAAGCGATTTAACTCTGCTTGATGTCTATCTGCCTGCTCAGATCCCTGATACTCTGTACTCATTATTTATACACACTCCTACTCGCCAGATAGCGGCTAATGCACACGAAAAGAAATGCGATAATCAGCAGGACGAATGCAAGGGTATAATATGCATCACGTGCTGCCCCAAACGCCTCTCCAAAGTCCTGAGCTATCTGTTGTGTGATATTGACATTAGGCTGAAAGAAGGCGGTGAACGTGAACAGGTTTTTAGGAACTCCGCTTCCTGCGAGTACGAGAGCCACCGCAATAGTTTCGCCGATAGCGCGTGCGATACCGAGTACCACCGCCGTTGCCAACCCTGTCGTTGCGGCTGGAATGATGGCACGGCTCATCATCTGCCAGCGCGTTGAACCAAGAGCAAGACTCGCCTCACGGACACTGATAGGGACAGCACGTAGCGCATCAATGGAGATACTGATAATGGTGGGCATAATCATGATGATAAGCACCAGAATAGCGGCTCCCCAGCCATATCCTGCCGTCTGGCTTTTCCCTTCAAGTGGGCCGATGACACGTGTGAGAAATGGAACCAATATAACCAGTCCCAGAAGACCGATTACGACAGAGGGCATTCCGGTGAAAATCTCTATAAGTGGTTGCAGTAATCGTGCTAACCAGCGTGGACAGAGTTCCGTAAAGAAGAGGGCCATGCCGAAGGAGAGCGGTGTGGCAATGAGGACTGCAATGAGCGTTGTGATGACGGAACCAAGAATAAGGCCGCCCGCTCCATAGTGTGGTGTACCACTACCGCCAGTGGGATCCCAGTTCGTTCCGAATAGGTAGCCTCCCACCGTTGCGCCTTCGCCAAATACTTTGAATGCGTTCAATCCAAGTAAAAGAAAGACACCGACGATAACCGCGACCAGCAGAGTAGCACAGACAAGACACACAATACGCATCACGCTGTCTGTCAGACGAGACCCCTGTGTGCTACGTAGCTGTGCCTGCCCTGCGCGTTGCTCTAATTGCACAACAATCCCCTTTCGTAGTATCTGTTGTCTGCGGTTCCTTCGTAGAACCCCGATTTATCGGTGGTTCTACGAAGGAACCGCAGATGATAGATACCCGTCTGAAACTAGCTTTGTGGCTGATGCGCCTGAATAGCGGACGAAGACATCTGCGAAGTCAGGATGAAATCGAGGGTATTTGCCTCTTTCTGACCATCGCTACTCGCCATATAGTCAATCAGAGCCTGTGCCAGTTGTGTCGGCTTGCCTTTTGTATACATATGTTCGATGTTCCAGAATTTATATGTATTGCTCTCTACAAGGCTGTGTGATGGAGCATTGCCGTCGATATTCACAATCTTGACTGTTCCGCCTGTTTGAGCTTGTTGTGCAGCATGGGACGCGGCATAACCGATAGCACCGTCAGTCTGTCCAATAGCCTTGACAACTGTACCTGTGCTATCACTTGTCAAGGTCTGACCGCTAGCCGTCTCCGGGCCACCCAGAATATATTGCTGGAAGGTTGCTCGTGTACCAGAGCTTGATGGACGGCTCACAACAACGACTTTGAGATCTGGGCCACCAACTTGCTTCCAATTAGTGATTGAGCCACTGTAGATTCCCTTTATCTGGGCAGTGGTTAAGCTTGTAACACCTGTGACCTTTGGATTGATGATCATAGTGAAGATGACGACCGCGACCTGATGGTCAACAAGATCGCTCTGATTGCTCTTCTTGAAGATGTCCGAGTTGCCAATCTGAATCGAACCGGCTTCGGCTTCGTTCAAGCCAGTACCACTTCCACCCAGACCGACCGTGATGGCTGCGGAAGAACATTTTACTTGATAGTCCTTCGACACTGCCGTCACAAGTGGAGCAAGTGCTGTTGAGCCAGCGACGGACAATTGACCGCTGACACAGTTGTACGAGCCGGGTGTACCGAGTGTCGAAGGTGTTGAAGAACTACCAGTAGTAGTCGATCCACCACACGCGGAAATAAACAAACCAACTGTCATTGCAAGAATGAGCAGGGACGAAATGCGCCAATGCTTTAACATGAATACGTTTCTCCTGAAACTATGGGTATGTAAGACGGGACATGAATACAACGTTATGACGGGAAAAGCTTTCTCGCATATGTCGAAGTATTTCCATATGCATACAGTAACACTCATGCATTAACCGTGCTTTATGGATAGGTTAAGGGAACGTTAAATATTCCGAGGGGATAGGTTACAGGCTTATCTCGTTTTAAGATGCCAAATCGTATAATGTGTCTAAACACAGAGGAAGACAGGGAATGAAAAAAAGCCCTTGCCAGTCCTTAATGAGATGGCAGGGGTAAAAGTGTATGGCCTTACTTCTTTTTTTCGATAGTAATGCATACGGATGTGATTGTAGCATAGGCAGTGAGGTTTGAGCGTGAGCATAGGACTTATGACGTTTCGGAACCCATGTTGTGCCGTGAT
>DAIQNC010000195.1:0-7339 GCA_036788655.1 Ktedonobacteraceae bacterium | reverse complement strand
CGAAATTGCCTCACGTCTCGCTGCCATTCGCGCTCTACGTGCCACCATCGGCACACTTCCCATCACGCTACGTTGGATTATCGAGGGCGAGGAAGAGGTAGGTAGTCCGCACTTCGACGCCATTGCCTCGAAATACTCGGAACTGCTACAGGCCGATGGATGCCTCTGGGAAGGTTCGGGCTTCGATATCACCAATCGGCCCGTGCTATGTCTGGGAACAAAGGGATTGCTCTACGTCCAGCTTGACGTGCAGGGAACAGGTATCGACACGCATTCCGGCATGGCTCCCATATTACCGAGCGCGGCATGGCGACTCGTTCAGGCACTCGCCACACTACGCGACGCCGAAGGCAACATCACCATACCCGGCTTCTTCGATGACGCCCTCAAACCTACACAGGCACAAATAAACATGCTGGTAAATCAGGCCAACAACGAAGGGCAGATGCTGACCACCTACGGCATCGAGCAATTCGCGGATGGCCTCACCGGAGTTCCCTTGAAGGAACGTGCCACATTTGCTCCCACCTGCAATATCGCGGGACTGGTCAGTGGCTATACAGGTGAGGGCGTCAAGACAGTGCTACCTGCCCATGCAACTGCGAAGATCGATTTCCGTCTCGTCCCCAATCAAGACCCGCAGGACATCCTCTTCAAACTGCACTCATATCTCAAACTTGGGGGATACGAAGACATTGCCATCAGCGTCTTCTCCTCAGCCGAACCCGTTGCCACACCCTTCGAGACGCCCTTTGTGCAGCGTATCCTCGCCATCGCCGAAGCATTCGCAGGAAAACCAGCCTCAATCACGCCGCTCACAGGTGGCACATTGCCTCTGCTCGGTGCGTTACGTAAACACGTCGGCGTCCCCGGCCTCTCCGCACCCGGCAACGTCAGCTACTGGGGCAGTGGCGCACATGCTCCCAACGAGCATATCCGGGTGTCAGATTTAGAGCGCGGCGTGAGATATAATTGCGCGATGTTCCAGATGCTGGGAGAATAATACGGGTCTATTATTGGACATTGACGAATTACGGTGAACGTTGGTGGTATGGTTACAGGGTGTAATGAATTAAGCCCGTACATGTCAGCGCGATTGGAAACATTGGAAAATGAGAATGGTATCATTTCTAAAATCGTCGGCACATCCTGACATGTACGGGCTTAATTCATTACACCCTGCGAACCATCATACCTTGCTTATCATATCCGCAATGTTCATCACATCGCCTTCTTCAACAATTGCCATCCCATAACAACGTACCATGCAAATGCAACGATAACAAAGATGCGGTTCAAGAGACCTACATATTGCGGAATGCTGTGTCCTGTGAAGAAAAACAGCAGAATCAGGGCCAGTGTAGCAATACCGGTGGCTATCGAATACCCGCCGAGAACACGCCATTCCGGGAATTTCAAAAATTGTCTTCCAATACGTATTTGCGTGATGATTAGCGATAGAAAGAGGACGAGGAAACCAACAATATGTAATACGCCATGCAGTGTAGGTGTCTGACCGGGCAGGTCGGTGACAAAAAATGCTTCATTGGCTAATCCTGCTCCGACAAATCCCAGGAGAATACTACTTACCGTCAAGCGTCTCTGACCAATAATGAAGCGCATGGATTGATAGAAGCCAATTGCGAATGCTATGAGCAGTAGACCTGAGATAAAGAAGTTTGCATCTTGTAACCATGGAAACGGCTGCTCTACCCCAAGATTGCTAATCATCTGTCCCAACGCTGAATAGCCAGGATGCAGGAAGCCCGCAACGGTGAATACAACGACGAAGAATAGTGGCCCAATCATTCCTGTATATGCACAGAGGCGCAATACAATACGATGTTGCTTATTCGAGGATGTGATGCTTGTTTCTAGCTGGCTCATAGGTGCAATCCTCTCTCTTTAGCATCTTTTGATAACTTGCTCTTACGATGGTTCAAGCATACCTGAATGAGAGAATAATGTGATGCGTCTGTAGTCCTGAAAGGAACACAACTATAGTCCTATAACATTTCATAAATTATGGGGTTACAAATCAATTCAGATACATGTAGTGGCGTGATGATGAATTTTCAGGTTCAAAGTCGGTACTTCGTAGACCCCGATTTATCGATGGGTTCACGGAACCGGAATCCATCGATAAATCGGGGTCTACGAAGTGCCGATTCCGTTTGTAAAAGTTCATTATCACAGATGCCGCAGCAGTGATAAATCACGCCACTACATGTACACCTCAACGTTCCTCTTCGTAACGTGCTACCACATCCTCGATGCCACCAGCCATGTAGAACAAATCCTCACGAATGGCGTCGTGCTTGCCTTCCAGAATTTCTTTTGCGCCCCGTATGGTATCCTTCACAGAGACATACTTGCCTTTTCGACCAGTGAAGGATTCGGCAACAATCATGGGCTGGGATAAGAAACGCTGCAATTTACGCGCTCTCGAAACGAGCATTTTATCTTCGTCTGATAGCTCATCAATACCGAGAATACTGATGATGTCCTGTAAGTCCTTGTAGCGTTGTAGCACTCGTTGTACCTCTCTGGCAACACGATAGTGTTCCTCGCCCACGATGGTGCTATCCAGAATGCGACTCGATGAGGCAAGAGGGTCTACGGCAGGGAATAGAGCCTGCTCGAACAGCGAACGCTCTAGCTGCACCGTTGTGTCGAGATGGGCAAACGTCGTAGCTGGTGCAGGGTCGGTATAGTCATCGGCTGGCACAAACACGGCTTGCATGGACGTGATAGAACCCTTGCGCGTAGACGTGATACGCTCCTGCAATACGCCCATCTCTTCGGCAAGATTTGGCTGATAACCAACGGCGGAAGGCATACGCCCCAGGAGAGCGGAAACCTCTGCACCGGCTTGCGTGAAGCGGAAGATGTTGTCGATGAAGAGCAACACATCTTTGCCTTCTTCGTCACGGAAGTATTCAGCCATTGTCAGGCCAGTCAAAGCCACTCGCAGTCGCGCTCCCGGCGGTTCGTTCATTTGCCCGAAGACCATCACCACACGATTCAGCACACCGCGCTCGATCATCTCTACATAAAGGTCATTACCTTCACGGGTGCGCTCACCAACGCCCACAAAGACGCTATAGCCGCCGTAATTGTGAGCAATATTGTTAATCAATTCCTGAATGATAATCGTTTTGCCTACACCTGCCCCACCAAAAGTCCCGACCTTGCCACCTTTCATAAAGGGGCATATCAGGTCAATCACCTTGATGCCTGTCTCCAGCATTTCCGTCTGTCTACCCTGCTCTTCCACAGTAGGAATAGGTCGATGGATGGGATACAGTGGGGCATCAGTTATAGCCTCTTTGCCATCAATCGTTTGACCCAGAACATTGAAGATGCGTCCCAACGTTTGAGGTCCTACGGGAACCGATATTGGACGGCCTGTCGCAATCACTTCTGTGCCACGTCGCAAGCCATCCGTTGGCCCCATCGCCACACAACGAACCCAGTTATTGCCAAGTTGTTGCTCCACCTCTAACGCAAGGTAATCTTTCGATCCCGGCATCTTCAAACGCAACTCATCATAAATCGCTGGCAGATGCTGCGGCGCAAACTCAATATCGACAACCGCTCCCTGTACCTGTACAATTCTCCCTTTGACTTCTGCTACGACTGTCATGTTTCTATCTCCTCTCTGCAACTTGTTGACTGCTAACCAAACTGTAGTGCAGAGACAGGAATTGCACATGACCTGAATAACGTAATGTACATGTAGTGGCACAATTCATTGTGCGCGTGTGGATAAGCAAAATAACGTAGGGGCAATGAAATACGGGGATACATGCGCGTAGTTTCTTCATTTGATTTAGAACCTGCTATAATAACGTTTATGAAAAGAAAACCTATCGTTTATCTCATTTGTGGATTTATCGGTGCTGGTAAAACTACTTTTGCAAAGAAGCTAGAAGAAAAAACTGGTGCAGTAAGAATCACGAAGGATGAGTGGTCAATTCGTTTAATTGGAAACGATCCTACAATAGATGGATATGAGGAATGGGATCATAAAATTATTGGGTTATCAAGGGATGTTGCATTCCAGCTTGCTGAGAAAGGTATTGATGTCATTATTGACGAGGGATTTTGGGGAAAAGAACAACGAGATGAAATGAGAAGAAGAACAGGTGCAATCGGTGCTAAGGCGGTAATGTACTATGTTGAGACGCCAATAGAAACGATACGAGAAAGGGTTGTAGGAAGAAATAATACTCTCACGAAAGACTCGTTTAAGATTAGCCGAGAAATGCTGGATAATTATCTGATGTATTGGCAACCTCCTGGTGAAGATGAAGATTACATTCTCGCCAGTGAGGTGGAATAACGCCCCTACGAAGGTAGCACGAGTTTGTGTTCAAAGGCGAAACGAGTAGCGGCACTGCGCGAGGAGACGCCAATCTTCGCATAGATGGAGCGCAGATGGGTATTGACGGTGCGTGGACTGATAATCAATTGCTCGGCAATGCGTGCATCGGGTAGGCCAGCCGCGACGAGACGTAATACATCGACTTCACGCGCTGTAAGTCCAGCAGGATAGGCAGGAGTGGACGATTGCACAGACGATAGCTCAGACTCGTCGGGAACAGGGATACGTGCTATCATGCTGAGAGCTAACTTCAAAGTCATGGTGCGTCCATATGCCCAGGACTCGTTAAATGCAGTTTCGCCAAGTGCGGAACGTAACGCAACGATAGTGTGTTCATGCTCGGCAAGTAGAATTGGGGCAAGAGGAATTTGTAGGCTATCACGAAGATTTTCTGCTGTGCCGAGAAACTGTGTAGCGCGTTCCGGTATATCCATTTGCAAACAGAGCCATGAGAATGTTTCGAGTCCTGCCGCCAGAAGCAGCTTATCGCCAACTTCCCATGCAATCTGCACACTCTGCTTCAGCGATATACAGGCCCGACGAAGCTCTTGCTGCACTCTCGCTACATCCCCCAATCCAAAAAGTGCTCCTGCGATACCTACTCGATCATTCATGGCACGTGACAGGACAAGACTCTGCTCATAATAGTCCGTTGCCGTTTCTCCATTGCCCTGATAGCGTTCAAGGTCGCCGAGAGCGAGTAAGAGTTGTGCAATGCGCGGCGTCTGCTCTATCTCTCTCGTCAAGTGCATACTCTCTTTTAAGTACCGCCTTGCCAATCGCGCATTTCCTTGAGCAAGTGCGAGTTGCCCCAGCCCAGTCATTGCCGATGCATACTCCTGTTTGTTGTTTGCAGCAGTCGCCAGTGCAAGAGCCTCTTCAAAGTAGCTTTGTGCCTCTGCATAATCGCCTTGCCAGCGCGAAATATCGCCCACACCGTTTAAGCACAGCGTCTGGCTCCAACGATCTCCTACCTCTCGAAAGAGTTCAAGGCTTCTCATATAAAGGAAACGGGCCGTTTTGAGTCGGCTTTGCAACCGCATCATCATACCTAGATTGACCAGCACCTCAGCCTGACTACGAATATCACCGACTTCACGTAGCAACATCAAGCTCACGTGATAGCGCGTCCTCGCCATGTTGAAGTTGCCACGCTTGCTTTCGACATTGCCGCAGATGCTATGCAGAATGCCCTTGCACCACGTATCGTTCGTCTCTTTGAGCAACTGCGAACCTGATTCAGCAAGTACAGAAGCATGTTCATAGTTGCCCTGATGCAATTCGAGCGAGGCAAGCATACTCAGTGAAAGTGCCTGTTCCCGACGTTTCCCCGTATTCGCCGCTAGCTGCTCACACTCCTGAAAGCGTTGTCGTGCAAGGGCAAGATTATTCTGCATCGTTGCCATGACGCCAGCACCATATAATGCCTTCGCCCTCATGCTTTGAGGTTGCGATAACTCATCAAGTGCCAGCACTTCCTCAAACCAGTTCAAACCCTCGCTGAAAGAACTGTGGAAGTGGAGAAACTCAATTAAGGCATTTACCAGACGCAGCCCCAGTGTTGTCTCATGATGCTGTATGCTCCAACGCAGTGCGGCCCATACATTTGGTAATTCGCGGTCAAGCTGCTCAAGCCATCTACGCGGTTCTGGCCCTCGCAAATGTGGCTCGACTTGTTCAGCCAGCGATACATAAAAGTGTGCGTGTCGTCTCTGAGCTTCCTCTAGCTCATGATGTGTTCGCAAACAATCGAGCGCATATTCTCGAATTGTTTCCAGCAGCAGAAAGCGTATCTCACCAGATGTATCCTCTACTGCTCGCACAAGGCTTTTATCAACAAGTGATGTGAGCAGAGTAAGCGGCTCTACCGTCTCCATATGTGGCATGTCTATTGATCCAGTAACTTCTGCCGCCTCTAATGTCCAGCTACCCACAAACACACCGAGTATGCGAAAAAAGCGTTGCTCATCAGGATTGAGCAGTTCATAACTCCAATCGAGTGCCTTGCGTAATGTCTGGTGTCGCTCTGGCAGGTTACGCGCTCCACCTACTAGCAGACTCAAGCGACTCTGTAGGCGTACACAAATCGCCTGTGGCGTTAAGAGTTTGATACGTGCTGCTGCAAGCTCGATTGCCAGTGGCAGCCCATCTAACTGCACACAGATTTCCGCTACCGCATCTCTGTTCTCATCTGTAAGTGCAAACGAGACTTTTGCGGCCCTCGCTCGCTCTACGAAAAGAGCGACAGCAGCCGACGAAGCCACATCTGTTTTTAGTGGAACACAGCTATCAGAGCGAAGAGAACTGAGGTCGGGCAACGAAAGTGCTGGAACCTCAAACTCATGCTCGCCGTAGAGATGCAATACCTCTCTACTCGTTGCCAGTATCTTGAGTTGAGGTGCAGCCGAGAGCAATTCAGCAAATAACGGGGCAGCACTAAGTACGTGTTCACAATTGTCCAGCATCAGTAAAAGCTGCCTATCATGAACATATTCTTGTAGCCGCATCAATAAAGGAGACTCAACGACTTCCTCAACTCCTACAGCCTGTGCGATAGTGGGAAGTACCAGTTCATGTTCACGCAGAGGAGCAAGCGATACAAAAACAATGCCATCCTGGAAATTGGCGCATACTTCTTTTGCAATGGCAAGTCCAAGTCGTGTCTTGCCTACTCCACCAAGGCCAGTCAACGTCAGCAAACGTATATCGCTCTGCCGCAATAAGCCAGATGCAAGCGCAATTTCACAGGTACGCCCGATAAGAGGAGTCATCTGAGCAGGTAAATAGTGAGGATGTATTGCCATCATTTTTTCCTGTAAGGCTGCTCTTCATGTATGCATATAATATCTTTAATAGAATATAGCATATTTTGAACAGGTATGAGCTAGTATGTGGCTACCAGGGTGTGATGAATCAGACCCCTACACTGTGGTCATTCACACGCCATCATGC
>DAIQNC010000194.1:0-7400 GCA_036788655.1 Ktedonobacteraceae bacterium | reverse complement strand
GTTTTGTTGACACTCTCAGGTGGGTTCGACGTGGTATCCATCTGTCGGCTTGCACACTCCCGACTCGCTGCTCGACTACGCCAACGTGTACTGTTCCTGATCGATGCGTTTAATGTATTTTTCGTTGTGCTAAGGATACATGAATTGAACACGGGTGTCAAGTATCATGCAGGTGGAAAGAATGAGCCAATGGCTAGAATCAGGTAGAAAGCGCATAGAAGCATTCCTTCGAGCCATGTAGATACTCCATCCAGACTGATAAGCGCATACAGGATTGTCACCAGACCGAACATTGCCACTTCAAGCAGTGAGAAGTTCAGGTCGAGAGGTATACCGATAAACGCGCCCACTAACACAAGAATCGGAGTCGCCAGTAACGCAATTTGAATTGATGAACCAGCCGTAATCGCCATCGAGATTTCCATGTGGTTGTGATTTGCCGAGGTGATTGCAGTAAAGTGTTCGGCGGCATTCCCAACAATCGGCAAAATGATGAGGCCAACAAAGAACGGATTGAGTCCTATCTGGTGCGTCAACGGCTCAATAGTGCCTACCAATGCTTCGCTCATTACCGCAGTCACAGCCGTGACAATCGCTAATACCACAATCGGAAGCCAGAGTGTTGTTCGCCACCATAGAGCAAGATTTGCAAAGATATTGCTTCCCTTATGCTGCTCTTTTATAAGTGACATATGTTCATTCTTTCGACTCGCCTCAGTCTCTTCGGTTAATGAGGAGCGTGTAACAAGCGAGGGAACATCTTCTGCATGAGCATGTAATCCAAAGACGGAAAAGGCTATGTACGCAACGTAACATAGCAGCAAAATAATTGCCACACCAATACTCAGTTGATGCAGATGGTTCCCCTGCACAACTGCCGCTCCGGGGCGTGTGCCTTCGCCAACCGTTGTGAGCAGCGACGGAACCGCTATTCCAATCACAGTGAGGGCAAGCATGGCAGCATATTGACCTGCCACCTGTTGATTGAATTGCTGCCGCTTGTAACGCCATCCTCCGATAAGCATGGCTGATCCCTGTACCAGCAACATGTTCCCGATAATCGAGCCAGCGAGTGAGGCTCGTACCACGTCTGGCAAGCCAGCCGCAAGTGCCGCGATACCAATGATAATCTCCGCCGCATTTCCAAATGTCGCGTTGAGGAGACCACCTATATTTTGTCCGAGACGTTCAGCCAGTACCTCGGTGGCCTGTCCAATCAAGCCAGCAAGCGGTACAATGCCCAGTGCCGCGAGAATAAAGACGACGAGTGGGGGCGTATGAAGAGCTTCGGCAATCAATGTGGCAGGAATGGCAAGCAACAGTATGTACAAATATCGGCTCAAAATAGTTAGACCTCACAATATAAGTATTTGTCTTTGTGATACGAAGGAAACGTCCATTGTGTTATATACTGATGGGCAATATATGTTTAAGGAGCAGGTTTATGAATACTTCACAGGATAATACAAGCCAACCATCAGGGGTGCGTGTGATTCGTCCTCACGATTTTGATGCGAACACACCACAGACGCCGGGGATGCAACGGGTCGCGGCAGTCTCGCGTGAGCTTGCTGGCTCATCGGGCATCTGGGCTGGTGTGACCGTTGTACAACCGCATGTCGCAAGTGGCAAACACCATCATGGCGAACTTGAGACTGTTATTTACGTCGTGTCGGGTCATGGGCGCATTCGTTGGGGCGATAACCTGGAATTTCAGGAAGATGTCGAGCCGGGCGATTTTATCTACGTTCCTCCGTTTGTACCACATCAAGAGGTCAACCCGTCGGATGAACCATCGCAATGGGTAATAGTTCGCAATTCGCAGGAGCCTATCGTCGTCAACATGGGGCCGACAAGCACAACTGAGCAGAATGCGAACGACGCTACACATCGTTTCTAATCTCGTTGCCGAATGCATCATGAGTACCTGCTTGTGATTTCCGCCTTACCACATCCGTAGAATATAGGGATGTTACGTGGGAGAAATCACGCATATCTGCGTTTTTATAAATAAACGAGCAGGGAAAGTGTGTATCATGCGACCAGAACAGATGATCGGGCAAGTTCTTGGACACTACAAAATAGTACGCCAACTCGGTGTTGGTGGGACAGCGATAGTCTATGTTGCTCAGGATATTAACCTTCATCGTGATGTCGCACTCAAACTCTTCCAACCACAAGAGGGTGAGACACACGATTTTCTGCGGCGTTTCGCTCGTGAGGCACGGGTAGTTGCCCAACTCGATCATACAAACATTCTGCCCGTTTACGATTATGGTGAGCAGGATGGCATGGCGTATCTTGTCATGCCACAAATGACAGGCTCACTACGTGAACGTCTCGTTGCAAAGCGCATATTTTCACCTGAAGAGATGCTCAGAGTTATTGGGCCAATTCTCAATGCGCTCCAATATGCACATGATCGTGGACTCATTCACCGCGATATCAAACCCGGCAACATTCTCTTCAAATCTGATGGAACTCCAATGCTCTCTGATTTCGGTCTGGTCAAGGTTCTAACGCCTTCGGATGAACAGACCTTGACAATGAATCAGACTGCGGATATGACAGGTCACGTTATCGCTGGCACACCTGATTACATGTCACCAGAACAGATAAATGGGAAGGCCACACCTGCCAGCGATATCTACAGCATCGGAATCATCCTCTATGAAATGCTCACGGGAACACGGCCATTTAGCGCGGATACCTATATGGGCATCCTTATGAAGCAAGTGTATGAACCCCCACGATCTTTGAGGAGTATCAACCCACATATTTCTATTGCACTGGAAAATGTTGTGCTACGCGCTCTTGAAAAAGATGGAGCAAGACGTTATCAGCGACCCGATGCACTACGGCAAGCATTGGAAGCAGCGATAAGTGGTGCAAGTACCTATTCCTATGCTACTGACCCTATGCCTACAGTGAGACAGGAGATCGAATTAGAGAGCAATCAACAGGCTCGTCCATTCACTCCGTCACAATCAGTCGTCGATGTTTCGCAAACCTCACCTGCATATCCAGCAACACCGCCATCAACAATCACGTCATCTATCGGGGCGAATACAGAGAGTAATCGGTATGTCAATCAACAGCAATCAACCCCTGTTTCACCTTCGCCATTGCCCTATACTACTTATCCCGAACAACGACGGAGACGAATACCCGTTCCGGCTCTGATGGGTCTCATTGTACTTGTCCTGCTACTTATTGGCGGATTAGGAACGGCTTTTTTCGCACCCCCACCATTTGGAGTATTTCGTACAGTACCCACACCCCTGATAAAAACGCCACAACCGAAGCCTACACGCATCGTAAAAGGCAGTACAACGCCAACCGTCACGCCGGGGACAACACCCATTACGCTTGCGGTTCCTGTAACAACAACCGACTGCCCGGCAATTGGCACAGCACGTGCAGCAATTACGGCTCCGCTCGTATTGGGCAACCATCGTAACATCATTTATAGCGTCAATGAGTCTTCCAATGATGTAGCAACATTCGGCACACTCAAACGGCGTGACGTGGATAGCAACTTACAGGCAACCGAAATCAAGAAGATGGCGGCAACAAGTATCTCCGAGGCACAGGTATCGCAGGATGGACAATGGATACTCTTTGTCGCACATTATAACGGACAGGATCAACTTCGTATGGTGCGCGTCGATGGGCAGGGACTCCAGACACTATATTGTGCAGCAGCAGGGGCATCCATTCGAGGCAGTCAATGGTCTTTTAATCAACGTTATGTTGTCTTCGATGCTGGCACATCACCGTTCACAACCTACTTGCTCGATATCACAACAGGCAGCGTACAACCAGAACTTGTCCCTGTGGGACAACTAAATTATCTTCCTGAGACATGGCTTGATAGCACACACGTCTACCTGAGCAGCGTGAACTTCGTCAATAGTACGCCATCACAAGGACTATACTTGCTCGATATTCAACGAGGCATGAATCAACACGATACCGACTTGAAGCAAGTTGCTACATTCTCACAACCATGTGATACCTTCGATACGAGCTACGACCTGACTCATCTCTTCCTGAGTACCTGCGCTGCATCACAGGCACGGGGCTTTTCTGGACCGAGTGCTATCACTTCACAACCTGTTACAGGCGGTTCTTCTCAGTCACTATATAGCAACGCTACACAGGCCATTACAATCGTTCGTGCCGTTACTCCGACAACGCTGTTATTTATGATTGAGACATCAAAGAACGATATCAGTCAAAACGGTCTGTGGGAAGTGCATACGGATGGAACTGGACTGACACAACTCAGTACAGATAAAGATAGCTCGCAATCGCTCTGTCCCTACTCGCAATACGCATGGTCGAACGTATCACGCGACAGCACAATGTACGCCCTTGAATCCTATAATCAGCAAACAAATACGTATGGCATGTACTATGGTTCACTCTCCGGTGGCGCACCCACTCAATTTGCAGGTATTATCGGAACACAACTTTTCCTCATTGGTTGGACAACCATGTAGGAGCGCGATTTATCGCTGCTGCCTGTCAAATGGACGAGGCAGCGATAAATCGCGCCCCTACAAAATAACCATATAAGGTAAATCACGTACAAAGAATCAGGTCTATTGAGGTAGGCGTACATTAACCGCCATTTTATAATTTCCCCAGAACAGGCTATTGTATGTATGCCTCGTATAGTTGCATGATTTATCACGCCTGTGAGTGTGATAAAACAGCAACCGGGCGTAATAAATTACGTCACAACATGCCATCAGGAGCCATTTACTACGATGAAAAAAATATTCTTTTCCATTCTTGCGTTAAGTCTACTCACTATCCTATTTGTTGCCTGTGGTGGCGCAGGAACTGGAAGCAGCTATAACGGCCCGAATACTGTTCACATGGGGGATACATCTTTCTTGCAGAGTGTCATCACCATAAAGAAGGGAAGCAAGCTGACACTCGTTGACGATAGCTCACAACAACATATCATCGAGAATGGGATGTGGGCAAACGACGGAGAGCAAAAGCCGTTGAATGAGCCGGGCGCACCAAAAGTTGACGCATCGTTTTTCGATGGCACACCGCAGTCCTTCGGCCCGTTCAATACTGATGGAACCTACCATCTCTACTGCACAGTTCATCAAGGCATGAACCTCACCGTCATTGTGCAATAAATATCTGTAGTCCGACGATTCATCACGGACGGGTTCGCATCATTCGTCGAACCCGTCCGTGATGAATCGTCGGACTACAGATAAACGGTTATTATGCAGTCACCGCTACATCGTCAACGAAGAAGGTACTTGGATTACCAAAGAAGTCTGTATTACCACTGAAAATCAGCGTGACCGTCTGCCCTGCATACTTAGAAAGCTGATGTGTCACGTTGATACTCTTGTGCTTCCAACGACCTGTAGAACTCGTGTTACAGGCTTGTTGCAGTTGACTAATCTGCTGTCCATTGCTATCCAGCACTGAAACAGTCAGACTATCTGCACATCGTGATGCCGCACTACCGCTCTCGACATAGTACCAGTAGCTGATGGTCATGCTCGACACATTCGAGGGAACAGTAAAGTCCTGCGAGAGGGTATCGTCACACGCACTGTAGCCACACAGATCAGCACTATATTGACCACTATGTGGATTTGTCGTGTCGAGAAGTTCATAGCCAGAGGCCGAAGACTCCTGCCATGGGTCTGTCCCATTCTCAAAGCCACCATTCTGAATCAGCGAACCACTCGAAGGTGGTTGTGTTGGTGCAGACGTGGGTGTTGGAGGCTGTGGTGTATCGGTTGAGGTCGGTACAGCCGTAGGGGTATCGGTAGGTACTGCTGTCACAGTAGGTGCTGGCGTCGGCGTTGTGCCAGCCGTTGGTGATGGTGTGGGAACATTGCCACCTGCGATATCACGCGCAATATTGTAGATGTCCGGTGTTCCAATACCACTTGCCTCGTCATACCCTGCTGTCGCCGGATAGTACAGGTTAGTACCAGTCGTCACATCGTGGAATGGTGCGTACTGTTGCGTTGAGTTTGCCAATCCATAGAGTTGCGGCGAGATGAAACCAACGCCTGACTTGCTCTGCGTTTGCAAGTAGTTGTTGATCATTGCTGTACTACCAGCCCAGAGAGGTGCTGCCGCACTTGTGCCACCTACAACAATACTACCCGTTGTTGGGCAACCTGCCGCAACAACAGTACAATAGACAACGTAGCCAGTCGCAGGGTCAGCATCAGCAGAGACATCAGGAACCTCACGGTTGCCATTACTGTACTGATTTTTGACACCGGGGCCGACCTGCCATGTTGGTTGCGCGAAGGTGTTGCTGATACCACCGCCACCGCCAGACCCTTGAGGGCTACGTTGCGTATCAGTAGGATTACTCCACACCGACTCACTTCCATATGCACCACCGCTTGTTTGCAGGTTTGTTCCACCTACACCGATGATATACGGGTCACTCGCAGGTGAATCGACTGCGAGGTTAGTGTCGTTACAGTCATACGCGCCAGAGTCGCCAGCAGCCGAGAAGAGCGAAATACCTTGCGCCGAGCCTTGCTTGAAGATGCTATCGAGCGTTTGTAGCTCTGCCGCACCTGATTGCGTTTCGCACTCACCCCAGCTAATCGTGGTAATTTGCGCCTTGTTGTCGGTCACGATTTTGTTGTAGGTATCGTTGACGCCCTGTGTGCTGTTCGGCCCTTCGTAGACAATCTGCGAAGCACTGGGAGCCATCGCTGCAACAACCTCGATATCCAACTCGACCTCGATAGCCCCTTGACCTGCCGCACCATTGTACCCATCGACAAGCACATTGGAGATACTCGGATTGCCAAGATTGTAGGTCTGGAAGTATTGCTGCACATCGCTCTGCTGGTAGCCATCCAGTTCAAAGACCGCGACGGTCTGCCCATTGCCTTTGACACCAGACGACTGTAACGTCGCACCATCGTATGCACCGAGCAAATCCGATGGGCCATAGCCACTACCAGCCAACGCACGCTTCGTTGTGCGAGCGTGAGATGTGCTGTTTGCTTTAACGGATTGTTGTGACTGAAGGTGATACAGTGGATGCATATGCTGGCTGTTGTCCAGCCCACCGATAGACATGATGAACGGCGCAATACTGCCGGGAACGCTGGGAGCAGACGCATTGGCATAGAAGTGACGCGCCCCTGACTGATAGTTGTTGATTTGTACCGCGAATGCTGCTTGCGCCTGAGCAACATTGGCGATGGCGTCGATAAGAAGTCCGTTCGAGGAGACATGCGTTACAGTGATGCCCTGACTACGCAGATAATCAGTCACCTGTTTTTGCTGTGCCGCTGTCGGGCCGAATTCCGCCGCAAACTGTTGCGGCGTCAGATAGTGATGATACAGGGAAGAGTGGCGATTGTTCTGGTCACTCA
>DAIQNC010000193.1:0-7411 GCA_036788655.1 Ktedonobacteraceae bacterium | reverse complement strand
AGATACTTACCTACGAGAGGCTCATCACAGTAGGCACAGCGAGGCAGCATATGCTCACGGAAACACGCCGCATGATACGGTTTGCCATCCTGGACATTGAATGATGCATCACGAATTGGCTTTCCACAATAGGCACAGAGAAAGTGGTCAGGATGCCATGATGCATTCATCGCACTTAGCACCTCGCCCATAATCGGTTGTCCACAATACTTACACATTGGATAAGTAAACATAGTGCCTCTATTGCCTCTTTTAGCTCATGAGGAGCTACGCATCCCTAACAATTCTCGTGCAATAAGCAACTGACGTATCTCGTTTGTCCCTGCGCCAATCTCACCTAACCGCGCATTACGCCACATGCGCTCGACCTCGAAATCGGTGAGGTAGCCCCAGCCGCCGTGTATTTGTAGAGCCTCATTCGCTGCACGTGAGGATGCACGCGCAACAAACAATAAGGCAGCCGCAGACTCTTTACTCACACGCTTTCCCTGTTGCGCGAGCCAGAGAGCGCGATGTGCCATGTGGCGTGCCGCCTCTAAATCGGTGTACATATCGGCAATCTTAGCCTGAATAAGCTGAAAGTTGGCGATAGGCTGCCCGAATTGTTCGCGTTCCTTCGCGTACTTTATCGATATTTCCAATGCCGCTTCGATTCCACCAACTGAACTCACTGCATAGTAGGCTCGTTCGATATCGAGGCCACTCATTACCACTTTGTAGCCCTCGTTCACCTTGCCAAGTACGTTCTCATCCGGCACAAAGGCATCCTCGAAGACCAGTTCGCCTGTTGGTGAGCCGTGCATTCCGAGCTTTTGCAGCTTACGTGCGACCGAAAAACCCTTCGTCTTCGTCTCGAAAATGAATGCAGTGATACCTCGGCTTCCTGCCTCTGGCTTCGTCTTCGTATAGAGTATCATCACGTCCGCAATGGGGCCGTTTGTGATAAAGACTTTCGTACCGTTGATGAGAAAGCCCCCATCGACCTTACGAGCCGTCGTCTGAATACCCATTGCATCGGAGCCAGCGTTTGGCTCGGTCAGGGCAAGCGCACCAATCATCTCTGTGCTGACCAGTTTTGGAAGATACTTCTGTCGCTGCTGCTCGGTTCCGTTACGTAGAATATTATGTCCACAGAGATTAAGATGCGCTCCATACGACATCGAGATAGCCCCGTTCGCACGTCCTATTCCACGTGCAACGAGGGCCGCCATCAGATAATCGCTGCCACTACCACCATATTCTTCGGGAATAGCGATACCTGTATACCCTTGCTCTGCCAGTCGCTTCCAGAGCCAATTCGGGAAATCATCGCTCTGCTCGATTTCCGCATTGTGAGGCCGAATCTCGTCACGAGCGAAGGCAAACGCGCTTTCATAGGCAAGTTGATGTTCTTCGGAGAGTTCAAAATCCACGAGTATTAGTCCTTTCTGAAGCTTCTACGATGAAGCACAACACAGCCACAAACAGCACAACTTGTCTCATACACTCTGCAAACAAACGAAAGGTCGAGTTGTACTAAGTGTACGTTGTGAACGGACTGAATGGCAAGCTTCAGATTGAGTCTGACAAAAGCCTAATATTGAGGTGGGTGCGATGGGTACGATTGTTGCTGTGGGTACTGCGAATACTGTGGATTAGGCAATTGCTGCTGATAACCATTTGGTTGTGGCGGATATACTGGCGTCATGCTTCCCATTTGTGGGTACATTGGCGGCTGAGGATACAAAGGTTGTTGCTGATAAACTGGCATAACGGGAACGGCGGGAACGGCTACCCATGCTTGCTGCTGTTGACGAGGCCACTGTCCATAGGCCAGAACGCATAACAGTACGATGAAAACTATACCATTGAAAAACGGAATGAGCAGCAGCAAGCTTAACGCTCCGCTATACCCTGCTTTATCGAGTATGCGCCATACAAGCGAAATCACCCAGATACCAATGGCAAGTCCAAAAAGATACAAGAGTACAATCATTCTATTTGCCTCACAAACTGTTATTTCACCACCACCACATTGCCTTGCATATTGCTCGATAATACATGAGCCATTCCTGAAAGTCAATGAATACTCTCCTTATATGCTCTCAAAAAATCATGCTTCAGGCCAGCGTATACCCTGAAACTCATTTTTGCAAGATGACGTTACAGAAGTAGGAGACTCATTTTTCTCTCGCTATCGCTTCAATGTTCTATACCACAATCATAAGATGACAGAGATTGAAAATGTCATTACCTTGCTAGAATAGGATATCAAACAAGTGAATATTAGCCAGTGGACAACTATTCTTGGAACAATCACACAATACTTAGCATCAGGCGTTGAGGCGTGTGCCGCCCTTATTATTGCCATAGCCGCAATTCAAGCGACGATACGTGGCATTCTGCAATTCTTTCGCCGTTCACAATCCGAGACGCAGCCAGAGCATCCAACGACAGAGGATATTCGTCTTCGTCTAGGCCGCTGGCTCGCGCTGGCACTAGAGTTCGAGCTAGGAGCGGATATTCTACGCACCGCCATCGCTCCGTCATGGATCGAAATCGGTCAACTTGCCGCTATCGCTACCATCCGAACACTCCTCAACTACTTCTTACAACAGGAGATTGATAGAGCAGCACAACGTCAACAGGGCGTTACGCCAAAGCAACAGCCACAGGTACAACGTCCAGACGATGGCGTAGTACATTCACCCGCTAATGAGGCGTCTCCTCAGAGCGGAGTAAACAATGCTCGTCGCTAATCTCTTCAACTATCTTCTCTGGGCTTCTATTATTGAGTTCATTGGCGCGTTGCTCATCGTCTGCTATATTCTCGCCGCCCTCTATACAGTGCTACGAGGGCGGCGCATTATAGACGCTCAACAAATTGTTGCCGATGGTGCGATAGCTGGCCTGAATTTCAAGCTTGCTGGCACACTGCTCAAAACTATTGTTGTTCACTCATGGCAACAAATTCTTATGTTTGCCGCAATTTTCGCGCTACGCATAATTCTCAAACGTCTGTTCACCTGGGAAAAATCGAAATTGCAACGGCGTGAACAGACACAATAGAGAGGAAGCATTACCTGGAAATAATAGACGTAACGCATAAAGCAGACGTATCCTATTCCATACGTCTGCTTTATGCGTTACAAAACAAACTTTTCGTGATGAAGCGGTTTACACAAAAAACTTCGTCATCAATTGCTTATCGCTAAAACCGCACGATTGATTCAAGCATCCCAGATGCCAGAGCTTCTCGATAGTCGCCAGAAGGGTATAGTGGTTGTACGGTGTTGTATCAACGATATGATCGACATCATTTGAATTGATGACCATGAATGGTGCATTTGCTCCACCCAGTGTTACACCGTTGACCCCTGTTGGACTATGGCAACAACCTGTGTAGCCAGAATAGTCGTTCTCATCCCAGGCAATGACGATAGAGGAGCGGCTCTGCTTCCAGACACGTGAGGCCATAATGGTCGAGACAGTAGACTGAACGAAATTATCGCCAAGCTGAATAATGCTGTGGTCGAGACCAGAACTGGGGTAGGCACATGCAGGATTACCAATTTCCTGTGCGCTGGTAGGAGATATGCCATGCATATCGTTACAAGTATCCGGGCTAATCCAGACAAAGTTCGGCACAGTGTTTTTCGCAAGGTCAAGGCCGAGTTGCGTGAAGGGAACTATCTTCTGCATACGGGCAGCATTGTTGCGAATATCGGTAAAGTATTCAAAAGGGTTGTGCTTCTGGACATACAACTGGACAGGTTGACCGTTGATAATAGGAGAGGCACTGCCCGTAAATCCTGTAGAAGGCATCGACTGCATGTATGCCTTCCAACTCAAATCATGTGCCTCAAGCTGATCGACAATGTTCTTGCTTGAGAACCAGTGTGGCGTACTGGTAGCACTCGCAATTTCTTGTGGCGTGAGCAGTTCTTGTCCGTTGGTATAACCAGAATCAGGCCCGAACTCTTCGGGAGCGCATGTCACAGTTGGACCCGCCGGACAATCATCCCAGATGCCCTGAAAGCTTCCTGATATAGCGGCAAGGTAATTGGGTGAGCTAGGATGCGTCACACCATAATAGTTTTCAGCAATACCATACTTGCTTGCAAGCCAGTTGATATAGGGCGCATCAGCAGTATTACCAAAAATCTCATTGGTGGAATGGTTCTCCATCATGATGTAAAAGATGTGTTTTGGGCTTCCACTATCCTTATCTATTGTTGCAGCTTGAGCAGGAGAAGCTGTACCGATAAGAAAGGTAGAAAGAAATAGCGTGAGGACAGTGAGCGTACCGACCAGGCGTCGCATGTATTACCTCCATCATAGAATTGCGGTATATGAAAGCACAAGCTCTTGTTGTGCTTAAACCTCTTACATATATACTATATCATAGAGAAGTTAGGAAATCGTTAACGGAGTGTTAAGTAACTTTTATCCGCGAATTTGCATATATAGCTTAGTTCAATTGATGAGCGGGTCAATTCAAGAGATCGTTGTACCTGTAAACAACTATTCTATATGGCAGTGTTTATCGGTATCGTTGCTTGGCAAAATTGACATAGTAGGGTATACTTTTCCCTAAGCGAAAGCAGAACATCTCGCAAGAAATGAAGACCAAACTTCGTGCGGTCATTTTCAAATCACATATTACTCTGTCGTGCGGATACGTGCAGTGCAAATGCACTAACAGTGTGCGGCGTGCAAGCGGGTAGGAGCGCAAGAACATATGTCGCTGATCAACATGGCGAAACGTGAAATCAACTGCAAAATAGTCTATTATGGCATCGGTCTCTGTGGCAAAACGACGAATCTGCATTACATCCATCAGGCCGTAAATCCACAGGATGTGGGCGATATGGTCTCCATCGACACCGAGACTGAGCGTACTCTGTATTTTGACCTGCTTCCCCTCGAACTGGGGAAAGTTCACGGATTTCAAATCCGTTTCCAACTCTACACGGTGCCAGGTCAGATACTCTATCAACAGACACGTATCTCCGTTCTTAAAGGCGCGGATTGCGTTATTTTCGTTGCCGACTCCCAGGCCAGCAAACTTCAAGAAAACATCGAATGCTGGAACGAGTTACAAGAGCAACTACGCCGCATGAATAAGGACATCACTGACTTCCCCCTCATCATGCAATGGAACAAGCGCGACTTGCCCGACATTCTGCCCGTTTCCGTTATGGAAAAATACCTCAATCCCTATCGCGTCCCAAGCTATGAAAGCGTAGCAGTGAGTGGACGTGGAGTCATCGAATCATTGAGTAAGGGCATCAACTCGACACTCCGACGCCTTGATCCAAGTTAATTTGCCACATCAGAAAAGACGAGCGTAATGGAAAAGCCTTATTTGCATTATGCTCGCCTTTTCAGTTTTTAGACTCCTTACATAAGCTCATCTATAAAGATTGTCCTATACATATAAATTGTATATAATAGTCCCACCATTGCGAAGTAACAGCATTTGCTGTCCTCTCATACGTGTATGGGCAATGATACTTTGGATAGTGGACAGGAATAAATATTTATCAAGAGGGCCAAACACTGCTACACGTTCTCAACGTGTGTGTTTCGCCTCTTCTAATGAGGGGATTCATGGATACGATTCGTGTCATCATCATTGACCAACAGCCGCTCTTCCGCGAAGGCATTCGCGCCACCTTGCAACGCATGGATGGATGTGAGATTGTTGGAGAGTCTACCGACGCTTACGACGTGCTTGAAATAGCACGCCAATATAGCCCTGATGTCGCCTTAATTGATGCCAGTTTAACAACCGCTGACCCTCTGGAAATCGCTCGTGAGGCTCGTCGCATCGCACCACGTATGGCTATCATTATGCTCACGCCTCTGGAGGATGAAGAGCGTCTATTTCAATCTATCAAGGTAGGAGCCGCAGGCTACTACACGCGAGATATCACGCCGGACGCTCTCATCGAGGCGGTGCGTAAGGTGAGCAACGGCGAATATCTTATTCAAGATGACGTGTTTGCTCGCCCACAAATTGCTACTCGCATGTACAAATCGTTTCGTGAACTCGAAGTGGAGGAAGAGGTAGTCGAAGACTCAAAAGACCAGTATTCGCCGCTCTCAAGCCGTGAAGTGGAGATTCTGGACTATATTGCACGTGGCAATAGCAACAAAGAGATTGCGAAATCGCTTAAAATTAGCGACCAGACCGTCAAAAACCATATCACGTCCATCCTCAAAAAGCTTTCAGTCAATGACAGAACCGCTGCCGTTGTCTATGCACTCCGTCATGGATGGATTAAGATGGAAGAAGTACAGGGAAATGGCGTGGTCAAATAGCCCATTAGTACCAATTTTATTTTCGTGATTTGAGCCAAAAGTCAGAGGCTACACGAGGCGTTCTCGTATAGCCTCTGACTTTTGGCTCAAATCCAAACCTTCAAAACTTCTTTGCCTGTCGTTCCATCAAGAAAAACATAGAGGTCGTGCGAGGAACGTGTCGAGGCAGAGGGGTCGTCCGGGGCCAGTGGAATGTGTTGATACCATATCATCCACACAGGCGTATTATTGAAATCATTGTGCGTTGCTGACGCAGAAGGAGCATAATTCAGTAATACAAATTTCGCACTGACACTCTTCGCCTGAGTAGCCGCATCTGGCTCGTACTGATTCGCCAATGACAGTGCCTGTTGTTGGCTGATAGAAGGCGTCTGTTGAGCAAGGCTGACGCTAATCCCTTCCGCCAGTAACGGTGTGGCCTGTACATTTACCGATGACGAAAGATTAGAAATACCAGGCCATAGAGGAATATCCGAAACATTTGAGTGAGAGGCAAGTAGTAGCCAGCCAACCCACAGTATGCCTACTCCAAAGAGAATTGCGCCCACGATGCCACTTAGCTTACGTGAGGGTGCGTCTCTACTATCCGCCGCACTGTTTCGTCTACGAATCATACGCTCGCTCCCTTTGCGCCTCTTGTTCCCTCGTTTTTCTCGAAAATTACTTCGTTCAGTATAGATGAAATAGTGAAAAAGGGCAAGCGTGAGCAAGCAGCACGGGCAGGCACAGCCCCTACGATACTTGTTTACGCGCCACTTTTTCCGTCTATCGTAGGGGCTGTGCCTTGTGCCTGCCCATGTGTCCGCCCATGCGAATTGTTTTGAAACTCTTCACCTGTTGACCTCGTTTTCATAGAAAAGATATACTATTACAAAGAGGCATATCATCACATCTTGCTTCTCATGAGGAGAAAGGATATCTATTTCCGTGAAAGTTTATGGTCGTATGACGGTGTTCCCCGTCATGCCCGCTCGCATTAATCGTCTTTATGAATTAGCTTATAATCTCTGGTGGAGCTGGCATCCAGAGGCACGCGCTCTCTATAGCACCCTCGACCCGAACCTGTGGCAGCGCGTCGGGCATAACCCGGTTCGCCTATTAAGTG
>DAIQNC010000192.1:0-7422 GCA_036788655.1 Ktedonobacteraceae bacterium | reverse complement strand
CTTCCACAAAATCATAGATAGTCACCGCATTTGGGTGAGCGAGTGCAGCGGCGGCGCGTGCTTCTCGGCGAAATCGCTCCACTGCTCGCGTGTCGTTTTTGTCGAGCGAGCGTAGTATTTTGATGGCAACCATGCGGTCTACGCGATGGTCCCATGTCTTGAACACGCTTGCCATGCCGCCTGTCGCTATATGTTCACGTATCTCATAACGTCCCGCGATACGTCTATCTCCGAATTGATTCAACGTTCTACCTCAAGCACCGGGACAAATTTTTGTTCCTTCTGTGCTTTCTGTTGTGTCGTTTGATGTGTGTTCTGACTTCATGTGAGAGCAAACCACATGCCGCAAAACTAATTTTTGAGACTGTCTGCAATGTGGCTAGTATATCATCATTGTATTAAAGCGTCCAGAACGGGCGAGAATCTCCGTCGATTCCTCCTGATGTTAATTGAACGGGCTGGCCTTGCAAACTATACGTATTTGTTTTCGTGCTGTAGGCGACCTGAGCCAGCCAGATATCGTATTCATTGCCAGTATAGGAAAGAAAGGCTATCTCTTTGCCATCTGGCGACCAGGCAGGCTGACCCACGAACGCTTGTTTGATAAGAAGCGACGCATGGCTATAGGGGACAAGTGCCGCTTGCTGACTGGTTGCATTATTTGGATTAGCCGTGACATCCTGCGTTGGAAGTGGCATGGCGTACAGGCTCATCTGCCCATCGGCATCGCGCTGAATGTAGGCAATAGCGTTCCCGTCAGGCGAGAAGGCAGGTTGAAGATTTTCTGTGCTTGTGGGTGTGAGTGCAACCGCAGGGTCGAAACCGGAGCCTTCGACGCCGGGATGGTAGACGCCTGGATTGTTCGCAATCGCGGTGGCATTTTCAAAATACAATTGGATCACCTGATTCGTGCCTGTTTTGTCATAGGTATAGTGGGTATAGATAATCTGACCGGGATGACCCGGACGGAAGGTTGCGTCGCGGTCTCCGCCATCGCCGAAATCTGCATATGCGACATCCTGTGGCGTTGCAGTGGGATTATTGAACGGGATGGAAAAGACCTGCAAATCGAGCAACGGCGCATCTTCGTGTGTAGCACTGTACCAGTCTTCCTTCTCTAAATCGCTCAGAAAGAGAATGTGTGAGCCATCTGCTGACCATTCCGGTTGGGCATACCAGTAGAAGGTATTTTTGACGACGGAGCCATCCTGATAGAACTTACCTGCCCCCGAACGTAGCACTTTCCACTGTCCACCACTTGTTGACATGTAGGCGAGATCCGAGTAGTTCTGGTAGCGAAGAATTGCTACAATATACTTCCCATCGGGCGAAATCGCCGGGTCGCGTACATCAACACCCGACGAGAGTTGGCGCAGTTGCCGTTTGCTATTAAGAACGTACAGATTCCGTCCCTGCGTAAAATATAGCAGCCCGTTGAAGGAAACCGGGTCTTGATTTACTCCGATAACCTGCTGATTATGTGGGTCGGTGTGAACCACTTTGAAGTTGCCGCTATTTGTTCCTCCGCTCCCTGAGCCACCAAGTCCCAGACAGCTTTGCAGTGACATCGACAGAAGGAGCAAACAGACGCATAGCACTGTTTGTTTGAATGGCCTGTTGCACCATCGAAGTATGTTGACATGAAACATATGTTAACCACCTCTTAGACATTACTTTACATAGAGCTAAAATTCCATTAACTCGTAGCTAATTCGCACATGCTACCCTCTGAATGGGAATATCCAGAAGACAATGTACAAAGGGTATACACGCTATGCGAATCGCAATTATTACAGAAAATTTTTTGCCCAAACTTGATGGCGTTACGCGCACACTGGCAAAGTTGCTCGAACATTTGCAGCAGGGCGGTCATAAAGCTATGCTGCTAGGCCCGGAAAGCGGCATGGAAGAGTATGCCGGGGCTGAACTTATTGGTACAGCAGGGCTTCCATTACCATTTTACCCGGAACTCAAATTCAATTTCTTCCGTCCATTATTCATGCGTCGTCTCAGCGAATTTCAGCCAGATATTATTCATCTTGTCGATCCAATGGTGTTAGGGGCGACTGGACTGGCGGCGGCACGTATTCTCGATGTCCCTCTGATATCGTCGTATCACACCAATCTCGCGGCTTACTGTGGACACTTCGGATTTCCCTTGCTCACAAAGCCGATGTGGTCCTACAATCGTCTTATTCACAATCAATGTACATTGACGTTCTGTCCTTCGCCCTCGACAGCCGCCATGCTTCGTCTCCAGGGATTTGAACACCTGCGTATATGGCCTCGTGGTGTCGATACCACTTTCTTCTATCCAGAACGCATAAGTGAAGAGTTACGTCGCTCATGGTTGCAAGCTGAGGCAGGCCAGAAGAGGGTACTTCTCTTCGTCGGGCGCGTTTCCTGGGAGAAGAATTTGCGCTTACTTGTTCAGGCATACCGTGAGATGAATCATCAACAGTGCCATCTTGTCGTTGTAGGTGAAGGACCAGCACTGGATGAATTGAGACAAGCGTTGGCAGGTGTTCCTGTCACATTCACGGGCTATCTCACGGGAAAAGCACTGGCGGCTGCATATGCCAGTGCCGATATCTTCGCCTTTCCATCGCGTACCGAAACCTTTGGGCAGGTCGTGCTAGAGGCAATGGCTTCCGGTCTACCCATTGTAGGTCTACTTGCCGAAGGCGTTTGCGACCTTGTCGAGAACGAGAAAACAGGCTTATTGCTTGATGACAGTCATCTCACTGAAAATGAACAGGCAGTACAGTATCGTGCCTCGCTCGAACGTCTTATAAGCGACAAACAGATGCGAGGAAATATGAGTCAAGCGGCCTTGCTCGAAGCGCAACGTTATTCATGGTATGAAGCAATGGAATGTCTTGTGCGTGGCTACCACGAAGTGATTGAGCAAGCGAAACCACTTGTTGCTGCGTGATGCCGCTATATCGCGTCCACCTATGTTGTGGCGTGATTTATCACGGCTGTGTGGATACCGATAGGCGGCCACACAGCCGTGATAAATCACGCCACAACATGGGGCTAGTTATTTCCCTTGTTTCTCTTCCTGACGTGCCTGGATGAACGAGAGGACGAGTGAGCCGACGAGGAAGCCTACAAGGACAATTTCCATAGTGCTAAATGTTTTTTTCTTCTTTTGCATTGTTCATATCCTTTCAAAGAAATGCTACTGAAAACCCTGTGACTATACTACACCTATCTTAGCTTATTTGACAAACAATTCTTCGCCGGGGCCATATCTGTGTGCAATACGAAAGTGCGTGATAACCCATTGACGGAAACCTGCGAGATTTTTGGTGTCCAGTCGATGCGTATAAAACATCACTGCCCGTACCTGTGGTTGAGAGGCTGCCGCGATGAGTTCCTGTGTCGAGAGGTAGCGCACAGCAATACGCACACCGGACGTGTCTACGAATTGCGGCGGTGTACTACGTCCAGCGAGCGCGGCGACGAATTGAGCATCTGTGATGATGAGATCGTTTGGCCCTATGAGATTATGGATATCCTGAGCGACCTTGATATCTTTTTGCGTCGAGGCGTCTTGAGATTGTGCATATTCTGTGTGGTAGTATTTCTGGTCAAGTCCGACATTCACAACGCCCGTGAGCAGTACGAGTACGGCTGCTCCGACGGTGAGTATGTTCGATAGCAAGACGAATGGCCTTTTTTGCCAGTACACAGGAGCGATACCGAAAGTTGCCAGTGAGACAAGCGGCGGCGTCAGCGCGACGAGATGATGTGGAAAGAGCGGAACTTGTACTGCAAGCAGGTACAATGTCACCACAAACCAACCAAGAATAGGCACTACCAGGAGATTGCGACGTAATAGCCCTGCAATGGTTCCATACAATGCAGCAAGCGTCAAGAAAGAGGTCAACGATGTCTGAATAATGAGAGAATTGCCTTTCTGCTCGGAAGCAAAAAACTTTCCTGCCGTTGTATTGAACGTGACGACGCCATCCCAGAACTGAGAAAACGAGCCAGCATAAGGCAATATGAAAGCCGCAGTAACAAGAATACACACGACGATACCGATAATGGCAGAACGAATATTCATGCGGCGCGTTGTGTCAGTTTCAGTTCGCCGTCGATTGCTACGATACACGCGCCAGAAGTGTGCGAGCAGCAATAAGCCAACAGGAATGATAGCCGTCACACCAAGCAATTTTCCCAGTACGCTGAGTGAGAGTGCTGCACCTGCCAGTGCCGCGTAACAATCGCCAATAATGCCATCGGGATGATTCCACCAGAGATAGGCTGCACCAACTGCAAGAAACGAGAGGGCGGCTGATGGAGCCTCGGCTTGAAGTGTCTGTGATTGTCGTAGATACAGAGGGTCTAGGACGAGGAGCAGCAACGCAGCAATTGCTCCCAAACGACCTGCAACTGCACGTCCAAACATCCACGCTCCAAGCAGACCGAGCAATGAGACAAGCGCGATACCCAGACGCGCTGCCCAGATGGTTTGCCCGAAAAGCAGGTAGGTGGGGTAGACGGAGAGCAGGAAGAAAGGTGGTTGCGAGTAGAAAATCTGCCCGTAGAGAGTATAGCCAGCACTCATGGAGCGCAACGATTGCCAGTAGACGCCTTCATCGTAGCTATCGCGGTCAAAGGGAAGGCCGAGATTGTGTAGACGCATCCAGAGTGCGAGGCCGAAGAGAGCGAGTGTCACAACGACAAAAAGGAGCGTTTGCCACCAGGGACTTGATCGTTTCGATGCTACTTCACCTGATGTGTACTTGTTCGCTACTATCTGTGTTGACATAACTACGCTTTCTTCGTCCTTTTATTCCTCGTAGGGGCGTTATTCTATGCATTATATGGAATAGAGCCTGTTCCGTAAGGTGGCTCTTCCTGCCCATCTGTTGGCAGTTGGAAGCTGACATGCTCGCTGGATGCATCGAATGCATTGAGTGGCGTGGACTCGACGCGAGGAGCAGGAAGTGCCTTACTGCCATTGCTATGACCGTTTTTCAGGGCATAACCGTTCTTGCCATTGCCGTTATGACCATTCCCGTTTTCACCGCCGGGCAGGAGTGGCTCGTACTCACTCAGGATGGTGTTGGCGACACGCCGGGCATCGGCCTCGTCGATCAACTGCTTAATCTCGTCGGCGACCAGTTCATCACGCTCTATCAGAGCCTCAGCTACCGCAATGACCGCTTCGCTATGCTCCTGGAAAAGCTTTTTCACGGCCTTGAGTTGTGCCTGTAGCAGATTCTCAACACGTTCAGCCATCGCTGGAATGTGAATAGGATTCATGTTGCTCAGGCTGCTGAAAGCAAGGTACGACGTGATCGTTCCATCCATGCCGTACATGCCGATATAACGAGCGGCAAGCTCAGTTGCACTGGCGAAGTCGCCTGTTACGCCATTCAGGTTGACGTTCAGGAAGAGTTCCTCGGCAGCACGTGAGGCAACAGAGACTTGAATACGTGCCAGTACATCATCCTTACTGCTCGTAATGATGGTCTCTTTCTGACGCCACGCGGCGAAGGCTGCTGCACCTTCAAGGTCGCCATGCATGTGTAACGTGACGAAGGCCGGGAAGTAACGATCCATCAGGTAGTAACAGGCGACGGTATGACCTGCTTCGTGATAGGCGAGGCGGCGTCGCTCGATGGGAGTCAGTTCCGCGAGTTGGCGCAAACCAAACTCGTGTACGTCCTGTGCCTCTACAAGGTCTTTATATGAAATCTTGTTGCGAGCATCGAAGTGTGCGATGATAACCGCTTCGTTGACAACGTGCTTGATGGCGACAGGAGTGTAGTTCACTAGACGCTGCGAGAGGGCGGCAACGGGAATGTTTGGCTCGTGCTGCACCTTGTTCAGGTAGTATTCGATGACTTCGGGACGATATTTGTCCGTCGGAGCCGCAACGTGAATTTTGCGGTCGAAGCGGCCCGGACGCAGGAGTGCAGCATCAAGCGACTCAGGAATGTTGGTTGCGCCAACTGTCAACACGGGCTGACTCTGAACACGGCTATGGTAGAGACCGAGTGTGCGAAGAACCTTCTTGAACCAGCCTGTTTCGATGTTTGGCGGATCCATTTGCATGAGCAATTCGTTCAGGCCACCAGTTCCCATGCCACCCATCATGCCCATCATACCGCCCATACCCATGCCACCACCCTGTCCGTTACGTGAGCCACCAATTGCGTCGATTTCATCCATAAAGACGATACAGCCGCCATACTCACGAGCGAGACGACGCGCCTTGCCATAGAGACGCTTAATCATCAATACGTCCATGCCCAGGAACATCGCCTTGAAGCTGGCAGCACTGGCATAGGCGAAAGGAACACCAGCTTCGGTACTCATACACTGTGCAAGGTAGCTTTTCCCTGTGCCGGGGTCGCCGGAGAGCAGTAGGCCGCGTACAGGATGACCACCGATGTCCTGGAACTCTTTGACGCCACGGATAAGCGTGACGATACGACGTGCCGCTTCAAGCACTTCCGGGTTGCCTTTGTAGTCCTCGAAGGTAACGCCTGTCTCACCCGGCATGACCCAGTAGAGGCGAGGACGCCCCAAGAACCAGAAGAGGGCGGCAAACTGAATGACGATGTAAATAATGGCGAAGCCAATTGAGAATACTGTTGATAGGATAACAGTGGGATTCAACGGCCCTATCTGACGCCCGTAGGCGAAGAATCCGACGATGAGCGCGACGAGAACAATCCAGAACCAAAACATCTTAAGAAAACGCCCGAATTGATCCAGGCCGAGGTCTATAGAGCGATCCAGGTCTTTGTCAGACTGCTTCTTTGTTGCTTGTTGTGACACGGTAGTCTATCCTTATAACTGTTGAGACAAGCTACTGGTGTTTTTATATTTTACAGGTTGGCGTGATTTATCACGCCACTACATGTTAGGGATGCCTACTGGAGCGGTGCGCGGAAGGTGATAGGAGTTGCTTCTATGAGCAATTCCTGCCCGTTCGCGGACACAGTGACGAAATGGACGATGAGATAGCCTTTGGTCGTTCCACCAGGGCCACTCGCTGTCAGGTCTACTTTCACAAAGCTATCGATGCTGGTATCTGGTTCCTCATAGGCGTTTAATACAGTAATCGAAGTCCATTGAAGGTGCGATTGCGATTGGCTGAACTGACTGATGTAGCCTTGTAGAGTTTGTTGCGATGGCTGTGGATTCATGTCCTTACTTAACAACGTAAGCGTTGGAAGGTCGCCATCACGTAGCGAGTAGAGCCAGTTCTTGACGCTCAGACCACCACCATCGGTTCCGTGTATGTTGAAGTTGAACTGGTCTTGTCCAATGTGGAAGGGCAATGCACCCGTGCTGTAGTAGCTGGTAGCGAAGATGCTGGCGATGAGCAGAACGAAAGCGATGATTGAGAGCGCACCATGTCTTCGTATCCACTGAATGGTGTAGTACAGAGCT
>DAIQNC010000191.1:0-7425 GCA_036788655.1 Ktedonobacteraceae bacterium | reverse complement strand
CGGCTGCCATTCCTGCGTCGGGTGGTGCGTTGCCACTCGCAACCATCATCGCGCTCGTCGTCTGTGTGCTTGTCGCGCTGAACATCGGTGCGATGGCAAAACACCTTCCCTCGGCTGGCGGCTATTTCACCTACGTCAGTCGGGGACTTGGACAACAGGCTGGCTGGATGGTCGGGTGGCTTTTTGACCTCGCTTATCTGCTGATTGTTCCTTTCCAGTTGCTCGTCCTCGGCCCTGTCGCAGACTCGTTCTGCGCCCAGTATCTGCACTTCTCTATCGGCTGGGTTCCGTGGGTCATCATCTTTGCCGTTGTTATCTTCCTGCTCACCTATTTTGGCATTAAGCTTTCGGCGGATGTGGGCGTTGTCCTGGGATGCATTGAGATTGCGGTCTTTGTGCTGCTCTCCATCTGGCTCATCGTCACCTCTGGTCCGAAAAACACCTTCGCCGTCTTCACACCTGCCTACAGTCTGCAAGGGGGATTGGGAGGTTGGCAGGGCGTCCTCTTCGGAATGCTTTTCGTCTTCACCGCCTTCGCTGGCTTCGAGTCTTCCGCGCCACTCGCAGAGGAGTCGCGCAATCCGCGTCGTATCGTGCCACGTGCCATCATACTCGCACCCATCTGCATCGGCATTTTCTATGTTCTCTGCTCCTACGCAGGTGTCATCAGTTGGGGCGTCAACAAGCTGGCTGGCTACACGAACGATCCCGATCCGTGGGCCACGCTCGCGCATGGCGTCTGGGGACCATTCTCGTTCATCGTCATCCTCACCATCCTGAATAGCGCACTGGCAAACTCGAATGCTGGTGTCAATGCAGTTACCCGTGTCCTCTATGCAATGGGTCGTACGCGCACACTGCCAACACTCCTCTCACGGCTCAATCGCTACCAGACACCGGATATCGCAGTCATTCTCACGATGGTTGTTGCCATCGTCCTCGCGCTCTGGGCAGGACTTGCTTTCGGCCCATTCCCAGGTGGCTTCTCCTTCCTGGGAGCCGTTCTCACCATTCCTATCCTCATCGTCTATATCGCCACCTGTGTTGCCGTACCTTTCTTCTACCTGCGCGAACATGAAGACGAGTTCAATGTGGTGCGGCACATCATTGTGCCAATCCTGCCGTTGATCGTCTTGCTCTTCGTGCTATACTTCCAGTTCTCGCCACTTCCGCCCGCTCCATTGCTCTATGCAGGGCCAATCGTCCTCGCATGGATCATCATTGGTCTCATCATCGTCGCATACCTGAGCGTTTTCGCCCCTGAGACTCTAGCACGAGCCAGCGAGATATACGTTGAAGATGGAGACGCTGAACCATCCGTACTCCCATAGCTCGTAATGGATGAAAATGAACATTAGTGGAAGGGAGAAAGGGTGTAATGAATTATACCCGTACATAGGAGCGTTGGTGGAAGGGAAAACAGAACAAGGCCGCAAATCTTCAATGAATTATACCCGTACATGGGAGCGTTAATGGAACATTGGTGGGAGGGGAAACGGAACAAGGCCGCAAATCTTCGGGGAATGCTGAAATGTACGGGTATAATTCATTACACCCTGCTAGCACACCTGTAACCATGAAAGGACTATCGTATGACGAATACATCAAAAACCGGGCGTACCATTCACGTCCACCGCGACCAGTGGCATCTCGCATGGGACAACAGTATTCCCCCGATTGCCAGAATTGCATCCGGTGAAATAGTTGCATTTGACCTGCTCGATGCTGGTGGTGGGCAGATTGGCCCTCAAAGTACCGTCGAGACGATTCGTACACTGGACTTCTCACGTGTCGATCAGGTCAACGGGCCAATCTACGTCGAGGGGGCTACACCTGGCGATACACTTGAAATAGAGTTTCTCGACCTGCAACCCACGGATTGGGGCTGGACGGCTATTATTCCTGGCTTCGGTTTGCTGGCAGACGAGTTTCCAGAACCCGCACTCAAAATATGGCATCTGGAAGGGAGTGCAGAAGATGCAAACAGTAGAGCGCAAGGTTGGGGTGAATTTGCGCCCGGCATTCGTATTCCGCTTGCACCATTCTGCGGTGAAATCGGCCTTGCTCCCGGCACTGCTGGCCCGCACTCGACCATTCCACCTTATCGACACGGTGGCAATATGGACACGAAGCACATCACAAGAGGGACAAAGCTCTATCTACCAGTAGAGGTCAATGGCGCACTCTTCTCAATTGGCGATGGGCACGCCTCACAGGGCGATGGTGAGGTATGTGGTACAGCCATCGAAACACCCATGCGTGCAACCGTGCGTCTCAGTGTGCCATCCTGTCGCGGAGCCTCAATTCGTCACATCCGGCCCACTCATTCAGCGCATCAACACCGCTGGATACTACGCCACCGACGGTATCGGCCCCGATTTGCTGGAAGCGGCGCGAAACGCCATACGCCACATGATCGACTACTTACAGAAAAGCAAGGGTCTATCACGAGAAGAAGCCTACATGCTCTGTAGCGTCGTCGTTGACCTGAAGATTAGCGAAATTGTGGACGCGCCAAACTGGGTCGTCAGTGCCTTCTTGCCATTGAGTATCTTTGCGTGATAATAAATTTTCACGAAATTGGACGGTCGTAGGGGCGTTATTGAATAACGCCCTACAAGACCAGAGATCCCATAAATTGCAGACTCTTCTGAATACGTTCAACCTCGACTTCGCCGTTGGCGTCGATGGCCCGTGATTCAAGGCTCAATGCACCGTCAAACCCGAACGCTCTCAATTGTTGCACAAAACGAGGAAAATCTATCTGTCCCTCGCCGAGATGCAGATAGTGCCTCACCTCGCTTGAAGCAAGTTGATGGTCATAATCTTTCAAGTGTACATGACGCACCAATTCTGTCTGCCACAACCACGAAGCAGCAAAGACTGCCTCAAGCTGGTCATGCCACGCCAAAAATTCTGTATCTAAGGCAACACACGCACGAGCATCATGCTCAATAGCTCGCTTCACATTAGAAAGTGGGTCGGCATATACACAAGGTATAGTCTCGATAGCCAGTACAAGACCGTATTGGTCGGCGATATCCAGGCAACGGGCTAACGGCTGCAAGTTATGCTCCAACTGCATATCAGAAGCTGGCATAGCCCAAAGGTGGAATGCTATAGTTTGTGTACCTAACTGTTGAGCAAAGATACAATTCTGCTCAAAGCGCAACACTCCTTGCTCTCGCTCATCTGCATTACTATTACCAAAGTATTCGCCGATACTCTTCTCCGTATGAAGCACCGGAAAAGATAGCTGTGAGGAGCGTAACTCACGTGCAATACGCTCCTGTGCTTGATACCAGCGTGGATAAAAAATGATTTCCAGGCCATCCGCACCTAATTCTGGCCCATACTTCAAGATAGCCTCATGGCTCAGGGGATCAGAACTGCGAGTAAAAGCTCCTGTTGAACATAGTATTTGCATAATGTTTCCTGTGACAATCTTTCCATATTGTGACGTGATTTATCACGTCCGTGCGGTTTTGCTGACGAACGGACGTGATAAATCACGCCACAACATGGAATACCCGTACATTTCAGCATATGCCGAGAATACGAAACCTTCGGCGTATGCTAAAAATGTACGGGCATAATTCATTACACCCCTCTCACCATCCGCACACGTTCAACCTTCATTTATCAATGCCCATTACTGCATCCTAAAACTGGGATTGTTGCGCGGCTGTTCCCGTGAAATCAGGCGTGAGCGGCTTGACATCTGCCGGAGCCGTTGCGTCAATCTGATAGACGACGGAATCGCGGGTGGGGACGCGCTCGTTGGGTGAGGAACCATAAGTCACGGGTGGCAGGAGACCACCGAGACTCACCGTTTTGAGCGACTCGAAGGCATTGAACAGACCGTCACGAGTAATGTCTTTGTTGTCCATTGCCTTTTTCAGAATGGCATAGGTGATTTCTGACTCACCATAGCCGAACTCGAAGTAGCCATCCGGCTTCTGCTGTGGGAAGTATTTCGACACATCTTGCAGCATCTGCGCCATCGCTGGTACACTCGTATCGCCCCATGCCGCACCTTGCGACATCACCCATGCCTTGCTCAACAGCGGCTTCAGAGCCGGAACAGCCAACAAGCCTATCGCAAAGGCCGGGCTTTGCAAAATCCACTGTGGATTGTAGCCCAGTTTGTACGCGGTTCCAATAATGCCTGCTGTCGCCGTTGGAATAGCGGTGATGAAGACATACTTCGCCCCTGATGCCTTCAACTGCGAAACCTGTGCTGTGAAATCGGTATCGGTAGCGGCATACGTGACCTGCGCCACATCGTGCAGATTGTAGGCACTTTTGGCTTCCTTGTACCCTGTCAGGCCATCCTGCCCATATTCATCGTCTTGATAAATGATGCCAGTCGAGGGATTTTTGACACTAAGCTTGTTGACGATATAATCGAAGGCATTCTCGACCTGCAAACGATAGGGCGTGCCAACCAGAATGAGGTACTTTTCACGCGCCAACGCCGATGAAAGCGTCGCTGCTGAGACAAGCATGTGATCGGCTGTGGCCTGATCCTTAATGGCAAACGTCGTTGGCGTTCCCAGACTATCAGCAATCATCAACACCTGGTTATGAATCTGGTTATATTTCTGTACCTCAAGCTGAGGATTGTACTGTGTATCCTGTTCGGAGAATTTGACCTTGTAGCCATCAATGCCACCGTTGTCATTGATATGGTCGAAATAGGCTTTCACGCCGTTCGCCAGTGGTATGCCTATCGGATCCGCAACTGGCCCCGAATAGGGAGATAGGATGCCGAGCGTAATAGTTTTGTTCGTGGTATCCACGCCTGGCCCGGCTTTGATACCTCCCGAACTGCTCGTGCTGGAACTCGTGGCACAACCGGAAAGAATGAGGAGAAAGGCTACGATGACAGGAACGTACAGAGAAAGCGTTTTCCTGGTAAGCATGTTACACCTCTTTGTGATACCTTTATTACACTCCTTCGCCCGATGTAGGCGTTGGTTCCCCCACATCGGTTTGGGCTACACGACCTGATGGCAGGTCAATAATCTCGGCAGCTTCACCTCCTTCCCCTGTGGAGCGGTCATTTCTGCGCGTCAGAGCCTGGATGCGATGTACCAGCCCGATGACACCTCCAGGCTCGAAGAGCAGGAAGACAATAATCAGAAAACCATAAATGAGAGCATTCAGATTGCCACTTGTCAGCCCACCACTACCTCCGCTCAATGGTAGAAGTGAGAAGTGGTCGATAATTTGTGGCAAACCGAAGACGAAAACCGCACCAAGAATTGATCCCCATATTGTGGCAATGCCTCCAACGATAATTGCTGCAACAAACTGAATGGCAAGCGTCAAATCCCAGTACGACGGCGTGACATAGCGTGTATACGAAGCAAAGAGCGCACCTGCAATACCAGCAAGAAATGACGAGAGGATAAATGCCTTCATCTTAGCATCGAAGATGTTCACACCCATGATGGCTGCACCCACTTCGTTATCGCGTACCGCTCTGAAAGCACGTCCGGTACGCGAGCGCATCACATTTCCCACAAAGAGCGATGCCAGTACCAGCACAGGCAGTATCAGAAGAAAATATTGTTGACCAGAGGTAAGCGCAAGCCCGAACAGGCCAGTATCGTTCTGCTGATCGAACGAGAAGCTACCAATTATAGGAACGGGAAACGTGCGCCCCTGTGGGCCACCTGTGATACCGACCATATTTTTGAAGAGATATTGCCCAATGAAGACAAGGGCAAGCGTCACAATGCCCAGGTAAAATCCTCGCAGTCGTAATGCCGAAGGGCCGATAAGCGCACCCACAAGGGCGGCAACGATACCTGCTACTGGCAACCAGATAATGAAAGACAGGCCCACCCCCTGCGGGTCAAGTGGACTGGTCGGCGGACTACCACCCAGGTAGGCTGCCGTATATGCCCCTATCGCCATAAAAAAGGAAATACCTAGCGAGATTTGTCCTGCATAGCCTGAGAGAACATTCAAGCTCAGTGCGGCTATCGCGGCAATCATCGTATAGTTGGCAATCGTGAGCCAATCTTCGCTGGCAATCGAGAAAAAGAGCAACAGCAGCAGAATACCTATGATGAGAACAAATCGCTGTCTTGCTCCGCGCAACAATCGCGGTGTTTGACTCCCTGCATGTACATGTTTGTCTGTTGTGGAAGCACTCATAGTCGTTCCACCTTTCGCGTACCGAACAGGCCATAGGGACGAATGAGCAGAATCAGAATCATGAGCAGATACGGTGTGATTTCGTGAATACCTGCTCCCAGAATGTTCGCAACTCTGCTCTCGTAGCCAGCAGTCAGCACCTGAATAACGCCGATGAGGATACCCCCGACAACCGCACCTTCAATAGAATCTATGCCGCCCAGAATGATTGCTGGAAACGCGATAAGTGCAGTTCCGCCGAAGGTCGGGTCGATGGCAAAGGAGTCGATAGCAAGAAAGATGCCTCCGATGGTAGCGATAGCGGCTGAAATACCCCACGCAAGCGCGTAAATAGTACGAATATTGATGCCCACTGCCAGTGCAGCTTCCTGGTCGAGTGCGGTAGCTCGCATTGCCAGTCCGTAGCGCGTATAGCGAAAAAACCAGAAGAGTGCGATACATAACGCGACGGTGACAGCAATTGTCCACAAATCGTTGGAGCCAAAGTGAATACCACCCGTTGTGAGACCGCCTGTAATCGCAAATGGCGATGCGGCGGGTATAGGTTTCGACCCCCATATCATAATGACGAGAGTACGCAGCACAATGTCCAGGCCAATCGTAATCATCAGAATAGAGAAGACAGGACGCCCAATCATACGGCGCAGGATAAGCCGCTCAAAAACCAGACCGATAAGAACGGTGACGATAATGCCGAGGAGCAACGCGATAAAGAAGGGGAGTTGCCACGTAAATACAGCAGTAGAGACAACGTATGCTCCAACCAGCAATAGCTCTCCCTGAGCAAAGTTAATTACCTCGCTGGCCTTATAAATAATAGCAAAACCGAGTCCGATGAGGGCGTAAATACACCCCTGAGCTATGCCAGCAAAGACAAGCTGGATAAAATATGCCATGTATGCTTCTATCCTCCTTTCCGTTTATGAAGGAGCAGCGTTGTTCTTCTCAGTTGAATTGAGTGCAGAGGTCGTATCTTCGCGTTTGTCCCCAAACTCCTCACCAAGATAGGCTTTAATCACATCGGGATTGGCCTGAACCTCGGATGGCGTTCCCTGAGCAATGGCACGTCCGAAATCGAGTACCAGCACACGGTCAGCAATCCCCATCACCAGCGCCATGTCGTGTTCGACCAGTATCTGCGTCACGCCCAGTTGTTCTTTGATGTCAAGTATGACCGATGCGATATCTTCGGTCTCTTCGCGTCCCATACCTGCGACCGGCTCATCCAATAGTAGGAGCTTTGGTTCAAGGGCCAGC
>DAIQNC010000190.1:6802-7478 GCA_036788655.1 Ktedonobacteraceae bacterium | reverse complement strand
GGGCCAATGTGGAGGAAAGGCCAATTCCGTTTACTCTGTAGCGAACTCGGAAACAGATGACCCACAACCTACCTTCTCCACAATTGAATAAGTGGAAGGCTGAACACAATAGGCCAATTAGCGACCTGATGAAATCATCTCAGCCATGCTGTTCTTGCCAATAACCACGTGACCTCGGATGTTGCTCCCTATTTGCGACATGATATGCATGTAGGAGGTCTGTGTAGGTACTCTACCGGGTGGGGCGAACGGAGCCGTTTGCCGACGAACGCTGGTACATGACGGTGGAGTCGCCTTCGCTTGAGGCGTGGTTCTTGAACTTGACATGTCGCGTTGGCACTCAGGTTGTGGAAGGGCCGAAACGATTTCTGAGCCAGTCTGTGTACATGCACATGAAATTCTGTATGTTGTTCGGACCTCGATGTACTCCATCACGGTGCAACTTCCAGTGTTTCTCCCAGTTTCTTGATGTCGGGGAATGCACTATAATGAGCAGATGGTACACCATTGCTCAACTCGGCACCCAGGCGGTCTACGCCCATTTTCCATCATACTCACTCATCGTATGATTTTCTTCTTACCAACTATACATGTCTTCCACGTTATCAACGTCGTACTCAAACGCTCACGTGTCTATGATACTTCACCTGTCTTTACCCTGTCATGTACCATCGTC
>DAIQNC010000190.1:6169-6792 GCA_036788655.1 Ktedonobacteraceae bacterium | reverse complement strand
GAACTGGCTCTCCACTTATTATAGAGGGCCAGTGCCATCGAGGGCCAGTACCATTGGAACCGATGACTACGTACAAAGGCGACAGGTTCCAGTGATAGCTTATTTCTGCTAGCTGACATGGCGCTGAGACCAATGGCTCTCCTCTGTAATACACTTCACTTGAGCCAAGTACCTCTCATGTTTTCAATAGTTCAGAGCCACTTGCTCCAGCTAGACAAGATGACAAGAATACACAAAGCATCGAGATGGCTCACCGCGATATCTTTGCTCCCACTGCACTCTATGCAACAAGTACGCTATATGGTAGCTGCAATCCCTGATTCGGGCTTCCTCTCATTCTGACCTCGTATTATGCGCCCTGTCAATGTTCCAATGCGCTGTTGCAATCCCTGATTCGGGCTTCCTCTCATTCTGACGTAGTAAGCGAAGAGGTAGACAATAAACTGCACTATTTGTTGCAATCCCTGATTCGGGCTTCCTCTCATTCTGACCTCTCGCTGTTCTACTAACTCAGATGATTGAGTAGGTATGTTGCAATCCCTGATTCGGGCTTCCTCTCATTCTGACGTACTGGAAAACAATAGCACGAACGAAATTCAATGGGGTTGCAATTCCTGATTCGG
>DAIQNC010000190.1:4210-6133 GCA_036788655.1 Ktedonobacteraceae bacterium | reverse complement strand
ACTTTTGCGCCGCGTCAGAATGAGTGAAAGCCCGAATCAGGAATTGCAACAGGAATTGAGCGGTAGAGGCTCGCCCAACAGCAAAGTCAGAATGAATGAAAGCTCGATTCAGGGATTGCAACTTGACCAACGGCTCTCTCGTGTAAGTCGATTATCGTCAGAATGAGGGAAAGCCTGATGACGGGATTGCAACATGACGCCCCATACAACAAAGGTACCCGTGGAATTGTAAGAATGTAGATAAGCCCGATGATGGGATTACAACCAATCGATGCCCAACAAGCTCGCCGACGATCTCAAGCGTAGGAAAGCCCGATGGTGGGACTGCAACCGGTCTACGTCACGCTCTCCCTTGAGAACGTGCGAGAGTAGGAAAGCAGGAAACCCGATGGTGGGATTGCAAATTGAAGGTCTTAGATTACTTTTTCTTTTCCTCTAGAAGAGCCTCCACGATTTTTTTGATGACATCTTGCTGTTGTTGCGTTTTCTTCTCAAATTCTTCTTCACTAATCATTGAGTAACAAATGGATGAGCGGTTAATGCGATCAAGATATGTTTGGAACGCGGCGAGTTGTTGTGAAGCCTGGTTATAAAACCTGTTGAGAGCGGCAAGAAGCTCAGTAATAGTTTATGGTGTCCCCCAATGTCAAGACACAAAATGCCTGGAAAGAAGAGAGAACTCAGCAGTTCATACAGATGTTTTCAGCGTTGATAATAGACCGTTGCCGGAGTCAGATAGCCTAATGATTGGTGCAATCGCTCCTGATTGTAGAAGATGAAATACGCTTTCAAATTCTCAACGGCAGTGGGAACCGTGTCGTAGTCTTTGAGATACACCTCCTCATACTTGACACTGCGCCAGAAGCGTTCGACAAAAATGTTATCCAATGCTCGCCCCCGACCATCTCGACTGATGCGAATATGAGCCGCTTCGAGCCGATGCGTAAACTCGTGGCTGGTAAACTGAACGCCTTGATCGCTATTAAAAATTTCAGGACGTGCTATCTTCAAGGCACGCTCTAAGGCATCGATACAGAACTGGACATCCAGGGTAACGGAAATCTCCCAGGCCAGGACATAGCGACTGAACCAATCGATAATTGCTACCAGATAGACAAAGCCACGTGCTGTGCGAATGTAGGTGATATCGGTACTCCATACCTGGTTCACTCGCTCAATCTTCACTCCTTGTAACAGGTAGGGATAGTGATGAGCAGTTGGATCAGGCAAGCTCAGAGGCGGTTGGGGATAGATGGCGTACAATCCCATCAGGCGCAACAAGCGTGCGACCCGTTTCTCATTCACCGGATACCCCTGTGTTCTCAGCCATGCCGTCATACGTCGAATGCCATAAAAGGGCGTTCGAGTATATTGCTCATCAAGCAGTCGCATCAACTGGAGGTTTTCCTCGCTTTCTCCTGTCGGCTGATAGTAGTAACTCGAACGAGCCAGCCCCAGTAACTCGCATTGCTCGGCAATCGTCACCTCGGGATGCTTTGGCTCAACTAAGCAGCGTTTCTCCTCAAGAGAGTTGCCCTGATTTTTTTTTAAGCCAGTCCAACTGCACTTTGAGATGACCGATTTCTTGATAGAGGGGGGCGGTTAATGCCTCCTCGCTTTGCTTGTGGTCACGTCGTCCTGATGCAAAAATGTGCGGCAGTTCCTCCAGAGCTTGCTTTTTCCATTGAGCAATTTGGCTGGGATGCACTCCATATTCCGCTGCTATCTCATTGGTGGTTCGTTGTCCCTTGATGGCTTCTAAAGCAACTTTGGCCTTGATGTCTGCACTAAAGTGTTTTCTTGGCATGACTCTCATTTCTCCTCACACGAGTCTTTCTTCTCCAGACATTCTACCTTATTGCCGTGTCCAGTTTCTGGGGGACATTATAAGCTTCTCGTGATTTCAACTTCCAATACATTGTT
>DAIQNC010000190.1:0-4183 GCA_036788655.1 Ktedonobacteraceae bacterium | reverse complement strand
AGAAAAAAATAATTCCTCCAGCAATAGCAAGCCAGAGCGAGAGATGAAAGCTTTCACGAGACTGATTTCCTACCTCTTGATAGTATCCTGAGCTTAATTCGACTTGATTAGCAATAATTTTCTGTGTATGACTGGGAGTTCGCTCTGCAATGGCCTCCGCTGTGCTTCTAATTCTCTGCTCAACCTCTTCCATACTGATGTTACGCGTAGAGTGTCCTCTTGTTTTTACAGTGCGTGATGACTGTATTTTCTTTTGTGCCTCTTCGAGTTGTTTCTCAATGTCTGCCTTCTGGTTAGCTGCCTCACTCAAGCTTTCTTCCATCGCATGAAGCTTATCCAGCATAGTAAGGCTTTGCTCATTCTCGTGGTCGCCAGGAAAACCAGGTTGCCATTCAACAAAATCATGCATGATAGCTCTTTCTAAGAGATGTTCGGAGGTGACCATTTTACGAAGAACTGCTTTTTCATTGAACGCAAGGTGTACTTGCCCATCATTAGCAATCGTGCCATCTTTCTCGATAAGCAATGTTTCCCATACAATCGAATCAGCATCACTTCCTATCTGTATGGCAACCATCTTTGACTCATCACTTCGTATAGAGTGAATGATTTTCTCGTGCAACACATTTTCTATCTATGACATCAGGTTCTTCTCCGCTTCTTTGGTACATGATTTGTTGCTTTAGACAGTTATAATCCACTCCTCATAGTCGATACTATTTTAATTATCAACTCTAGTAACTACTTGTAAGAAAGCTGTAAATGGAAAGCATCGCTATTGACGTTGTAATATATGAGTATATATGATATTTTCATATTCATCAACCTAGATATAAGATAGGAATGCGCGTTACCTTAGTACCTACTTGGTGTTCTACCATGCAGATTCATTATGTCGCGCAGGGACAAGGCGATGCTATGCTCGACGTTGACCACGTAGCTGTTCATGGCTCCCCGGTACATACCTCTCGTCCCATGTATAGACGCCAAGCTATAATTGGTTCATGCACGTTTTTGGTGAACCCTGGCAAAATTGATCATATCTGCTACACTCCTCTCATTACTTTATTGAGGAGAGGCCATCAGAAAATGCCAACGACGCCACTCATCCCGCTCCCAGCTGGACTCGATATTACTTCCATCAGTGCAAGCTCGGAAGAATTGCACATTCGTATCACTTCCACCTCCCCTAGCTCACCTTGCCCGGTCTGTTCGACGCCATCTTCTGCGGTCCATAGCTACTACCGCCGGAAACCGCTCGACCTCTCATGCACAGGGCAGCCTATCCGATTGCTCCTTTCCGTGCGAAAATTTTTCTGTCACGTCGCTACCTGCCCACGCAAAATCTTTACCGAACGGCTTCCCGAGTTGATCCAACCCTCTTCTCGACTCACCATGCGGTTACGTACCGTCATCCAAGCGATGTGTGCAGCATTAAATGGGCAAGGAGGAGCACAATTAGGAGAGCAGTTGGGCGTACATCTTTCGCGGATGACCTTTTTACGTTCCCTGCATCTGCTTCCGACTCCTGCCGTGGAATCGGTACGAGTGGTGGGCCTGGACGACTTTGCGTGGAAACGTGGCACTCGCTACGGCACTGTCATCCTGAATCTGGAAACGCATGCCTTAATTGATGTGCTTCCTGACCGGGAGGCTGAGAGCGTCAAGCGATGGTTAGAAGCTCACCCCGAAGTCGAACTCGTGAGCCGAGATCGTGCAGGAGCCTATGCTGACGGAGCTGCAAGGGGAGCACCACAAGCGCAACAGATCGCCGACAAATGGCATCTGGCGAAGAATCTTGGGGATGCTGTCGAAGACTACGTGAAGAGGAAACGCATCCAAATTCCCACTGCTTCGTCTCCCGAACCGTCCTGTGGTGTTCCAACAGCGTCTGTTCCTCAAGCACGTCAAGCGACGCAAACGATCATGCCTGAGAAGAGCCAACGGGAGGGATGTGGGAGCCAAAAGCAAGAGCTGTGGGAGCAGGTCCATGTGCTTCATACGCAGGGATATGGGATCCGCACCATTGCCAGGCTCATCGGACTCGCCCGTAATACGGTGCGTCGGTATCTCAAGATGGAAGAAGGATGGTACGCTGCCTCGCCTCCCACACGTCGCTCACTCCTCGATCCCTATCGAGACTACCTCCTGACGCGCTGGATGCAGGGCGAACATAACGGCAATCAGCTGATTCGTGAGATTCGCACTCAAGGCTACCAGGGCTGCGATACGTTGGCACGTGAGGTTGTCACTCGCATGAGGAAAACCTACTCCGATGCAGCAGCCTTGCCGCGAAAACATCCTACTTTACAAGCAGCATCGCCACTTCCACCGCTTTCCCCCAAATCCTCGCCGCGCCAGATTCGGTGGTTATTGGCGAAAAAGCGTGAGGAGTTACGTGACGAAGAGCAGACGGAACTGTCCCGTTTGCTGGAAGCATCCGAGGAAGTTCACTGCGTCTATCGCTTGCTACAAACGTTTCTGCTGATGATCCGCGAACGACGGGCGGAGTTGCTCAATGCATGGATGAAGGAAGCACGGGCAAGCGGTATCAAAGAACTGCACAGTTTTGTGGCAGGGATTGAGCGAGACTACGACGCGGTGAAAGCTGGCCTGAGTCTTGAATGGAGTCAAGGGCCAGTCGAGGGAACCGTGAATAAAGTCAAGGTGCATAAACGGCTGATGTATGGTCGAGCCAGCTTTGCCTTACTGCGCCAGAAAATGCTGCATTGCCCTTAACCTTCACCCGTTAAGAAAAGAGGTGGTGGATTTCGCTGGGTCTCACCAAAAACGTGCATGAACCAGTCAGTTGGCGTTGACACATGAAGCGAACCGTAACCATGAGCATGGAGGGCAGCATTGAAAGCGGCGAGACGTGCATGAGCAAAGGGGGCTTGTGTATCGATCAGCAGGATGGCAAGCGTTGGACGAAATGTCTGGGTGCGTTGTAGAAAGCGCGAGAAGTGGGCCTCATCAACGTCACTGCTGGACTTGCACTCGACCATCACGATGACCCCTTCATCTAAAAAAGCGACGACATCCAGATCGCCAGGAATAGGAAGTTCTGCCACCTCGACCCCGTGACGTACCGCAACAAGGTGGGTGTGACTATACGTGAAGCGAAACCACTCAGCCACATACCATTCAACGGTTCTCCCAATATTGGTGATATGCGCTTGATATGGTCCTCGCATATACTGGTTGCCTTCCAGATGAAACCACTGCTGGTCTACGAGAAAGGTGAGAGAGGAGGAAAGAAGCGTTTCTGAGGGAAAGAAGTGCATCAAGCCTTCTCTCGTACAGGCCGTCGAGATGAGCATGGTACGCAGACACTTCCGAAAAGGGGTACTGCCGAAGAAACGAAAAAAGGTGTGTCCAGAATAGGACGCGCCGTTGGGACAGACCAGCCATTGCTGCCGAAACACATCCAGGTCGGTACATATTCTCCCTGTACGCCTTGTGGTACATCCGTGCAACGCCATGTGTTGCTCAAAGTCAGGCGTCATAAGAACTTGTTCGCGTTGCTCATGAGGTAGAGCAATTGGAGAACTCATGTCACCCTTTCCGAAGCGAAAGGATAGGTTCTGTTCACGCTGTTTTTGCTCCTTTCGGCATAACACCAGGCTAAAACCCTTTCCCTCTCCATTGTACATGCTTCCAAAAAGACAGGTGATGAGAAGCAGAGACACATCCCTTTGCCTTACAAGGATGATACAATAGTAGGAGAACTTACTCTGACGCTTGACGATGCTAGAAGAAGTTCTCTATAGTCGAGCATTAGCCCTTCTCGAACACCTATATCAAGACCAAACATGTCTTGAATCAGGATTGGTTAGTAAAATCGAAGATTTTTTCAAAAAAACTCTTAGACGAGTATTCAAGGTGAGTTATAGACATGAATAGGACACCACCACCACTCACGCCAGAACTTGCTTACAAACTCGAAGCCAGTTGTACCTTTTTCTCTACTGAGAAACAGAAAGCTTTAGCTTCTCTTCCAGGCAATCCCTATGGTGTACAAACTCGCACCTTTGGTAAGGCAACAGCTTTTTTAGCGCGAAAGACACATAATAGTGAAATCTTCAATCATGTTGGCAATCTTACAAGAGATGATCTTCCCTATCTCGACGCCATCCTTGATTGGTATGCTCATAATGACGTGAGTTGCAGCTTTGATATTGTT